>JAOZTL010000099.1 GCA_029942205.1 Bacteroidales bacterium
ATAACGCTTTAATTTTACCATACTTTGTTCCCGAAAAATAAAGCGTTTGATAAGGAAACAGTTTCAAATTGCTTGCCATAATACGTTTATCGATTGGTTTTAATATTTCAGGACACTTCGTGATAACAATAATGTGTGCTCTGTCGCGCCCATGAGCACTTTCTCGTAATCTTCCAAACGGAAGATGTTGATCTTCTAGTATGTCTTGATTATAATCAATCAATAAAATAGACAAATCAGGCGATACGTATCGATGCTGATAAGCATCATCCAGTAGGATCGCATCATAATCTTGCTTTATGTGCAATAATTTTTTCACGCCCTCCACTCTGTTACCATCCACAGCGACATCTACCGAAGGGAACTTTGCTTTTATTTGAGCTGGTTCGTCTCCTATTTCTTTGGCTGATGACTGATCTACTGCAAGTACAAAGCCTTTTGTTTTTCGTTTATATCCTCTACTCAGTACAGCTATTTGATATTCATCTTTTAGTAACTGAATGATGTATTCAATCATCGGAGTTTTGCCTGTACCACCAACGGTAATATTGCCTACTGAAATTAGAGGGATGTCAAAGCTTGTACTTTTCAGCATACCATGGTCAAACATGAAATTACGAATAGCAACTACTAGTGCATACAATAAAGACAAAGGTTTTAGAATTATCCAACGAAACATTACATTTAATTTAAAATAAGAATTACTAATGTGGCGCTAATTTTGTCCAACGATTTAGAAAGTTGGACAAAACTAATCACAAAATTATTTCTTGATAAGTTATTTATTATAGACTTCGTCTGTTTTATTAGGTCTTCAAGCTTTTTGATGTTACTTACGCATGAATGAAAATGCTTTATCAAAAAATGTAAATATCAAAACAGACGAAGTCTGGATTATGATTTTTTTTTCAGAATTGCGTAAGCAACAGCAAAAAGATCAAAGATCTTAATTACTGATATTGATTTCAAAAGGCAATCGAGTTTGTATATCTTTCATATTAGCCATTCGCTCCATTAGCTTGAAATATTTGTACGAAAAGCCTAATTGTTCTTTTAGTACATCATCTTTTATTTTTATCGATAGGTTTTCCAAAATCATCGTCATTGGATCTTTTTGTTTAGGAAGCGAAATTAATCGATAATGCTCAACATTTGATTTTTCGGCAGCAATGCGTATGGCATCTTGCAGTCCACCGTGTAGATCGACTAGGTTTATTTTCATCGCATTCGTTCCTGACCAAACTCTACCTTGCCCGATGCTGTCTACCTCTGCCAATGGAATATTCCGTCCTTTAGCTACGTGATCGATAAATGTTCCGTATATTTTTTCTACCATGCCTTGAATGGTATTTCTCTCTTTTGGAGTCATTTTACGCATCATGGTTCCAATGTCGGAGAAGCTATTGGTGCGAACGGTTTCTACATTTATTCCCATTTTTTCGTTAAGTAATTTTTCTCCATTAAAAAGTAAGCCAAAAACGCCTATTGAACCAGTAATGGTGTTGGAATTGGCAAGAATCGTATCGGCAGGGCAAGCAATGTAATATCCTCCAGAAGCGGCATAATCGCCCATGGATACAATTAATGGTTTTGTGCCTTTGAGTAGTATCATTTCGCGCCAAATAATGTCGGAAGCGAGTGCGCTACCACCTGGCGAGTTGATACGAAATACGACGGCTTTCACTTTTTTGTCTTCACGAGCTGTTCGTAATGCTTCTGCAACACTCTCAGATCCAACGGTTTCGCTGGTGCTTTTTCCCATTACGATTTCGCCAGTAGCATAAATGATCGCAATTTTATCTTTTGCTAGTCCTTTATTTTCGCCTTTATCGTCTTTTGGTATTTTGATATAGTCACTTAGACTTATTTTATTTAATTCTTTGGTTTCTTCTTGTTCTGTTTTTATTTTTAGTTCAGCAATTATTTCGTCTCTATACTTGAGGCTATCCATTAGTTTGTATTCAATAGTCGATTCGCCTAGTGAAACAAGCAAACTGTCGGCCATCATGTTTAAGTCTTGCACGTCAATTTTACGAGAAGCACTGATGTCTGTCAATACATTTTTCCATATTGTACCAAGAAATAAGCTGGTTTGTTCTCTATTGGCTTCGCTCATTTCGTTGGTTAGAAATGGCTCAACGGCTGCTTTAAATTTTCCGTGTCGGATTACTTCGGGCTCTATGCCTAATTTTGCCAATGCATCTTTGTAGTACATAATTTCTGCACCTAGCCCGATAAGCATAAATTCTCCTTCGGGATGCATGTAAACATGATCGGCTACACTTGCCAAATAGTACATTTTCTGATCGTATGCATCGGCATAAGCCATGATGAATTTTTCGGAATCTTTGAAATTGAGCAGAGCCGATCTGATTTCTTGTACGGTAGCCCAACCTGATTGAATACCACTTAAATCTAAAAATATACCTTTAATTTTATCATCATTTTTTGCTTTATCGATAGCTTCTAAAATATCAATTAAACCCATTGAGCTTTTACTTTCAAGACACATGTAATCAAAATTTTCCAATGGATTGTCTGATGCTCTATCCGTAATGGCTTTACTCAGTTTTATTTGTAATACACTATTTTCTTTTACTGTAGGGATTGTATCTTTATTTGACATCATAGCTCCCAAGATAAGACTAACGGTAACAACCAGTAAGATAAGCATCAAAAAGCTACCTAACATGGTTGCAAACATGGTTTTAAAAAAGTTCATTCGTTTTATTTCTTTAAATTAAACAATATTCAATTGCGTAAAAATAGTAAAAATAATAAAGATAAAGCTCTGTTATTCACAAAAAAGCTTAAATTTCTACTTTACGAAGTTAAAACTTACTATTAATCCGTTTATTTTTTTATTTTTTTATACAGGAAAAAGTCAAAAGTAAGATCTTCGTCCTTTTTAATATTGCTTCCGTATTTGTAAAAAAATCTCATTATCAACAACTAATTTTGTCCAACTCCTTAAGTCAATAAACAAAATTAGCCTTCCATTAATAATTTAATAATTCTATATTTCACTGAATAATATAGGTTTACAGAATTGCGTAAGCAACAAAAGACCTTATTCACTTCTAAAGCCAATAGATCCACTTTTAGGAATATCTTCCTTAAAAACGCTATCCAAATCCTGTTTGGTAAGTGTTTTCATAATTGTATCGCTACGCTCTTCGGCAGGCATGGATGCCATTCGCAAATGCTGTTTTTTGATGGCTTGTTCTGTGATTTTTCTTACCGTTCGTGCATTTCCAAAGTACTTATCCCGTCGATTGTAAAGTTTCTGTAAGTGTGCCATTAATACGGTTTCTGCCTCTTTATCTGGTTCCAGATTTTCACTGTTTAGCATGTACTTAGCTATTTTAGCCAACGTTTTAGGTGCATAGTCATGAAAGTGCATTGTTCTATCAAAGCGAGATTTTAGTCCAGGGTTTGATCGTAAGAAATTGTCCATATTTTCGGGATAACCAGCAACAATAACGGCTATTTTTCCACGTAAATCTTCCATGTTTTTCAGAATCACTTCGATGGCTTCTTTTCCGTAATTATTCTGTCCTCCATCAGACAGGGCGTAAGCTTCGTCGATAAATAATACGCCACCTAGTGCCAAATCAATTTTTTCTTTTGTTTTGAGTGCTGTTTGTCCGATGTAGCCAGCCACTAGCCCATCACGCCCCGACTCTACAATGTGCCCACGCTCAAGCAAGCCAAGTGCTTTGTATAATTTACCAATAATCCGAGCTAGTGTTGTTTTTCCTGTCCCCGGATTTCCTGTAAATACGGTGTGCAACGAGAATTTGTTCAATACGTCTTTGCCTGTTTCTCGGTAATACCGCACAAGCTTGACCAGTTCGTTTACCTCATTTTTTATCTGATTTAGCCCAACAAGCGCATTGAGTTCCGTTAATGTTTCTCGCAACAATTGCTCATCAATCTCTAAATCGATTTTTCGTTTATGTTTAGCTGTTTGGATATGATCGATGTCCCGCTCTTCGATCGTGGATAGTACAATGTTAGGTAATTCTCTTACGTTTGGATATTTCATTAATCGCAGCCCAAGATTCATTTTTCCTTCGTCGATAAGTGAATATGAATAGCGAGCATTACCAAAACTTTTGTCTCTGCCACGAAACGCTTCTATAAGCATTTTTTTGACTGCGATTCGAGCACTTGCAGTTAGCTGCACATGTCGTTTTTCGCAAGCATAATCGGCTATTTGGAGTAATTCTTCGGGCAAATAATCCTCAAAATGAAAGAAATACTTAAACCTCGACTTTAGCCCTGGATTAAAACTGATGAAATTCTCCATTTCCTTGGGATATCCAGCCGCCATGATAGCAATGTCGCCTTTTCCATCCGACATTTCTTTGATAATGACTTCGATCACTTCTTTACCAAAATCTTTGGGATCGTCTTTCGCTCGCACTAGCATGTACGCCTCATCAATAAACAGGATGCCACCTCTTGCTTTTTCAATTGCTTCTTTGGCTTTTGGGGCTGTTTGTCCAATAAACTCGCCTACCAAATCGGCACGATCCACTTCATGCACATGCCCTTTGCTGAGCAATCCCATTTTTTTATAGATTTTGCCCAATAGTTTTACTACGGTTGTTTTTCCTGTGCCTGGATTGCCTGTAAAAATACTGTGTAAGCTGATTTTTTCATCATCCTCAAAGCCTTTTTCTTTTCTTAACTTTAAAAATTCAAGATAATTGATATGATCGTATATTTTCTTTTTAATATTACCTAACCCTATAAGGGCTTCGAGTTTTTTCATCACCTCATCTAGCGATAGTTTTTCCTCATCTTCTTCCGTTCTGGGTTTACGTTTGATGCGTTTGGCTTCGGGTTCTGAAAACCCTTTCTTTTCGGTTTCGCCTGTTTCAAAAGAAGTAGCCGCTACCAATGTATCCATAAAAACGACTTCCACTGTGTATTTTTTGTCTTTCCACGAGCCAGCTTCATCATTTCCCCACCCCCTATTGTAAGTAATAATAGAATCTTCCGTGTTTTTATCTACAAAGCGTAAAGTGTCTATTTGGGCTTTAAACTGTCCTGCTTCATCATAAAAATTAATAAAATACTCCAAATTCCAACCGTCTTTGATTTTATTTTTGATTTTTAATTCTACCCAAATGTACTGAATCTCTTCTTGAATAAATCTTTTGAGATAAACCCTTTTTTTCTTTCTCCAGCCTTCGGAAGAGCCCGCAAATAGCTTTAATGACACCACATCGAAATAGGGATTGTGATCAGAAGTAATCAAACCAGTATCTTCCACATAAAATTTTTGAGTACCTACCAGCACATTATCAATAAAAGCATCGCAAACATAATTTCCTTTGTCCCAAAAGTCGCCAAGCGTATCCACACCCCAGCTTTTGAATACGCTGATTGTATTTTCATGTTTACTTATTTTTAGGCTTTCAGATTGGTCGCATATTTCTTTGCGTCTACCTCGCTTTACCGAGAATGCTTTAATATTCACGGTTGTTTCCCAATCTTCTTCATCAAACAGTTTGTTGTAAAATATAAATTCAGAGCGAATATAAGTCAATTCGGATTTATCGAATACTTGACGATATTTTTTCGATGAATTAGCCATCCATTCACTAGAGCAATAGACTTTTAGACTTTTGAATTTATATGGATGACCGTATTTATAAGCCGGTGGTTTCATGTATTTATAATTTGTAAGTTGTTGAAATTTAATCATTCCTTCGTGTGGAGCGATTAATTATCCTTTATAAATCCCTTGATGAGGGTAAATAGGATCTACATTTAATTATTCTCTATCAAACTGCATAAATCTTTTCTTTCTGTTTATTTTTAAACCCTTTGGTAATGGTTTTATAAACATCTTATCAAAGCTTTATGCATTGATTCTAAAGCAAAAACAAGAACTACAAAATAAGAATTATAGGTCTCAAATTTGCTTTTTTTAGAAACTTAAATATAGAGTTATTTTTTGGATCAACAAAAAACATTATAAATCTTTTTAATTTTATAAGATCTTCTACTTGTTTTGATGTTACGTAATTCGGTAAATACTTATAATTCAACAAGATGCAGGATTATGGATATTTGATTAATTTTATCCAGCCTATCTTATGTGAATTTTTAGTGTAAATTTACAACAGAATAAAACATGTAGTGATTTGGAAGATTTACGAGCAAGTTGAAGGTTAAGACAAAAATACAAAATGAATAAATCAAGTATTTATACTAAAACATTTTCATAATTATAAATTTAAAACGTTTCTTTTCTGCCTGTTTTTATTCATAAAATTATTCCATAACACAGGCTACGCAAGAATTTCATGAATAAAAACGAACAAAAAATAATTCATTTTAGAAATTATACAACACTACTTTACGAAATTAATTTTAACTGATTATTAACAACTTATCTCTTTTTTGAGACTTATTAGACAAAAGATTTTAGTAGAAAGAAAATCTGCATATTTCAGACAGAAAAGCATTGTTATTAACAAAAAACTCTTTTCTACTTAATCCTTTTCTTCTTTTGACTTTTACTCTTATCATAAAACAATAACTAAACTGATTAACAGAGATTCACAACTTCGTAAAGTAGAAATAGAAACTATCTACTAAATAACATTTCACGATATTTAGGTAATGGCCAAATGGCATCATCAATAATAAGTTCTAGATTATCGATATGATAGCGTATCTCATCAAGCATTGGCTTTATTTGATACGTATAATTCTCTATTCGTTTGTGGCATAAGTCCAACATGTTTGCTTTCCGTCGCTCATCAGTCATTTGCTTTATTTTCTGTTTGATTATCGAGATGTGCTTAGATATTTCTTTTATACTTTCCATTCGAGTACCTGCTGCTTCCAAAAATTCTATTTCCGAAAAAATCTCTTTCAGTCCTTTTACATTTTCGATCAATACGTTTTGGTATTTTATGGCTGTTGGGATAATGTGGTTGATAGCCATATCGCTCAATACACGAGATTCAATCTGTATTTTTTTTGTGTATTTCTCTATCCGAACTTCGTAGCGTGATTCCAATTCTCTTTTTGAAAGTACAGCTTGTGCCTCAAACAATTCCACGGTTTTGGGCTCTAAATATGCTTTATATACCGAAGGAGCGTCTGTGATGTTACTTAAGCCTCTGTTTTGTGCCATTTCGACCCACTCTTGGCTGTAGCCATTGCCTTCAAAGCGAATCGCTTTTGATTCGATAATGTACCGACGAAGTACTTGAAAAATAGCCTCATCTCGTTTTGTATCACTTGCCGTAATTTCATTTACGTCTTTTGTAAATTGTTTCAATTGCGCAGCCATAGCCGTATTTAGAACGATCATTGGCGAAGCACAATTTTCGGTAGAACCTACTGCCCTAAATTCAAAACGGTTTCCTGTAAAAGCAAATGGTGAAGTTCTATTTCTATCCGTATTGTCCAGCAATATTTCAGGAATTTTACCAATATCCAGCTTTAATGCTGTTTTATCGTCTGGCGACATTTTATCATCGCTAACCATTCTTTCTATCCTATCAAGCATCGACGAAATTTTCGTTCCCAAAAACACCGACATAATGGCTGGTGGTGCTTCGTTTGCACCTAAACGATGCTCGTTGCCTGCCGAAAATATGCTGGCTCGCAATACGTCGGCATTGTCATGTACTGCTTTTAACGTATTGACAATGAAGGTGATAAACTGCAAATTCTTTTTTGGTGTTTTTCCTGGTGATAATAAATTGACTCCCGTATTGGTTGCCAGCGACCAGTTGTTGTGCTTACCCGATCCGTTTACTCCTTGGTAAGGCTTCTCGTGCAAAATAACCCGAAAACTATGCTTACGTGCTACTTTTGCCATCAAATCCATCAATAATTGATTATGATCTACCGCTAAGTTTGTTTCTTCAAACACGGGCGCACATTCAAACTGGTTAGGTGCTACTTCGTTGTGTCTTGTTTTTATTGGTATACCTAACTTATGTGCCTCTATCTCGAAATCTTGCATGTAGGCAAAAACTCGATCAGGAATCGATCCAAAATAATGATCGTCCAGTTGCTGATCCTTTGCCGAAGCGTGTCCCATAAGCGTTCGTCCCGATAGAATTAAGTCTGGACGTGCATGAAATAAAGCCTCATCAATCAAAAAATATTCTTGCTCAAGTCCCAAGGTCGAAATAACTTTGTCTACATTTTTATCGAAATATTGACATACTTCTACCGATGCTTCATCCACTGCTCGTAAAGCTTTTAATAGTGGGGTTTTATAATCGAGCGATTCGCCAGTGTAGGCAATAAAAATGGTTGGAATACATAAGGTTTTGCCGATAACAAAGGCTGGTGAAGAAGGATCCCATGCCGTATAGCCTCTTGCCTCGAAAGTGTTACGAATACCTCCATTCGGAAAACTGGAAGCATCAGGTTCTTGCTGTGCGAGTTTTTCACCATCAAAAATCTCGAAAGGCTCCGAATCTTTGTCTATTTCAAAAAATGCATCGTGCTTTTCGGCAGTACCGTCCGTAAGTGGATGAAACCAGTGCGTGTAGTGTGTTGCGCCTCGACTGACAGCCCAATCTTTCATTCCTGCAGCTACTTGATCTGCCATTTTTCTATCGATACGTGATCCTGTATCCATCGAAAAAATAACGCTTCTGTAAGCTTCTTTGGATAAGTATTTTTTCATCTTTTCTTTTCCAAACACATTCTGTCCAAAATAATCAGATGTTTTATTGGATGGGTAAGTTATTTCTACAGGCTTACGTTTCATCATTTCGTGCACTGCTGTTAATCTAAAATTTTCCATTTTTTTAGCGTTTAGCATCAAATTTTTAAATTACGACGCTGCAAATATATACTTTTATTTTCAATCACCCTTATTATTTCATTAATTGATCAAAAAAAACACATGTTTTATTTTCTCAATATAATAAAATAATCGTACTTCAATAAACAGATAAATACTGTTTAAAGACAAAATATTATGATAAAAAGTAGAATTAGAAGATAGAAAAATAACCGATTCCTAAGTAAATTTAGAGAAACGTATTGTTTTATTCTATAATTTTCAGTAATTTTGTGATGAAACTAAATGATTGATTTTTTAGGCAAAATAAATCAAAAGCCCTACCTATACTAAAATGCTGCAATA
>JAOZTL010000100.1 GCA_029942205.1 Bacteroidales bacterium
AGAGTAATTTTCTGCATACAAAGCGTAATTCTCTTCCATCGAAGAGTGATTTTATGCACTCGAAAGATGATTTTGTGCATACAAAGCGAAATTTGATGCAGCCAAAGAGTCATTTCTTGCACCCGAAACCTGTGCGTAATTCAGCAAACAGGAAGACATTCGATCGTCCGAAGGACATCGAATCGTCAGATATGTATGAAATTGACGCTCGAATGTCCTACGGACGATTCGAGGTCTTACGAATTATTCCACTTTACAGCAAAAACCATATAAATTTCAAAATTTCACCATTATTAATCAGACAGTTATGAAAAACTGTAACCTTTTGTACCCCCCTATTTAAACTATTTCTCTTTTTTTTTTGATATATTTGTTTTTTGATAATTCATTGATTGTAACAGTTTTATACATGTGCCTAAAAAGGGCTAGACTTTACCTATAACTGTTAATCATTTTACAATAACACAATCAGAATTATAACAGCAATTCAATATACAAACAGAATATTAAGCAGTAACTTTAAATATAAAAAATGGAATCAGAAAACAATTTAATAGATGGAAAATATAGTTTTTCTGATATAATTGATGTAGACAAATTAGAATCAATATTTACTAAATTTTCAAATTTGACAGGTTTTACAATTGGTTTAGTTGATAATCATTCTCTTGAAATTATTATTAAAACTGGTTGGCATGAAATCTGTAAAATTTTTCATCGAGCAGACGAAATAGCCTGCAAGGTGTGCAGAAAAAGCAACAAAATTCTTTTTGCAGACTTAGCAAATGAAAAATCGGTAAGAATTGTTGAATGTGAACATGGTCTATATGATAGCGCAACACCTATTTTTATAGAAAATAAGCATGTTGCAAACCTTGTTACAGGTCAATTATTATTGCAAAACCCGAAAATAGAACGATTTGAAAAGCAAGCAACTGAATTTAACTTTAATAAAAAAGAATATCTAAACGCATTAGAAAAAGTGCCAATAGTAAGCAAGGAGAAAGTTACTGAAGTAATGAATTATCTAGCAGAGTTTTCTTTATTTATAGCAGAACAGGGTTTGGGGAATATGAGAATAGAAAGATTAAATAAAGACTTAGAAAAAGAGAAGCGAAAAGCAGAAGAAAGCGACAAACTTAAAACCGAATTTATTAATAATATGTCGCACGAAATCCGAACACCAATGAATGGTATTTTAGGTTTTTCAAAAATCCTTAATCAGCCAAATTTAACAGAAGTAAAGAAAAGACAGTATATAACTATTATTCAAAACAGTGGAAATCAATTAATGCGAATTGTTGATGATATTTTGGAAATATCAAAACTTGGAACAAAACAAGTAGAATCTTGTTATAAAGAAGTTTGTTTAAATAATTTATTATTAGAGCTATTTTTGTTTTTTGATATGAAAGCAAAAGAAAACAAAATGCCTTTATACTTAAATAAAGGACTTTCGGACAAGGAAAGTGTTATATTTACAGATGAAACAATACTGAATAAAATTTTAACCAACTTGCTTGAAAATGCGTTGAAATTTACGAGAGAAGGATTTATTGAATTTGGCTATAAAGTTATAAATAATAAAATTGAACTCTATGTAAAAGATACAGGTATAGGAATAGAACAAGAAAGTCAAAAAAAAATATTTGATCGATTTTCGCAAGAAGAAAAAAGTTTAGAACAAAAAGTTGGCGGTCTTGGATTAGGATTATCGATAGCCAAAGAAAATATTGAATTATTAGATGGAAAAATTACCGTTCATTCTAAAAAAGGAAGCGGTACAACTTTTTTTGTTACAATTCCTTATAAATCTACAAATTAAACAAACCTTTGAGTTACAAGTATATTTTTCTATATTTGTCAAAACTTTTGGATGCTAGTGCTGAAAATTAGGATATTATTTGGTATAATCTATAAAAATACTTAAATTTAGCATTACTGAATGAGAAAATAATCTTTTTATTAAAAAGCAAATAAGGTTTTCTGTCTATTTGAGCTTGCTGATGCAATTATGTAAATCCTGATAATTCAGTAATATACAGTATTATAAATACCTGAATAATAACAAAAAAAGACAAAGAACTTAATAAACGATAAGTAAATGAAAAATACACTATTGGTATTACTACTCGCATTTGTAGCAATTTCTTGCCAAACCAACAAAGAAATAGTAAGTACAGAGCAGAGTCAAGATTTCACTAATTATTTGCCAGAAAGTAAATCACTCACATATCATAACAAAAGTGGTATACTTTATCAAGTAACGCATGACGACGAGAATATGTTTGTTTTGTTAAAAATAATGAATCCGAATACGCAGCGCAAAATCACGGCTTTCGGTATGGAAATGTATATAGATATTACAGGCAAAAATAAAAAAGAACCTTGTATCGTGTTTCCACTTTCACGCAAACAACGCTTTGGGAATGAGAAAGGACGCTCGGCACGGCAGAATGGTGAGAATTTAGACAAATCATCGATGCTTGGTATGCTCACCGAGTTTGAATTGAAAGGCTTTACTAGCGAAACAAAACGGTACTTTTTGGATCAACAAAATCCAGAACATATTCAAGCCTTTCTGCAGTACGATGCCTCGGATTTTCTGATATACAAAGCCATTATTCCTTTTTCTGCCTTATACGGCAGTACTGTTCCTCCCAAAAATGAACGGACAATTAGTATTGGTTTGCAGACAGGCTATTTGGACATGTCGCAAATGCAGCAAGGTCGCCCAATGGGTGGCGGCGGTGGAGGTGGTGGTCAAGGACGCAGAGGCGGTGGCATGCAAAATTCGGAGATGCAAGAAATGTTATATGCTGATAAATTATGGCTTTCAGTCAAATTTAATTAGATTGAGTATGAGTAACACTTCGTTTAATTAGGAATTATGAGTCTAGTCTAAAAAAAAACTGAAAGGTCTGATATTTGCAATATGAACCTTTTTAGACAGGACTCAATTAAAAATTCTTTTTCAGTAAAAACTATGGAACTCCCCAAACGCATGACGTGGCTCACTCACAATGGGCAACAGATTTTAGTAACCGATTGGACTTACATCGATAATGACAAGGAATTTGTAGAGATTGTTGTCAATACCTCTAATTATGTTATTCAATTAGGACAGTATGATTTATTGGAATTGATAAACTTGCAAGGCTCTAACCAAACTGCAACCATTATCCGAACGATGCAAGACATGGCTTCCGAGACACGCCCATTCAATAAGCGCAAAGCTGTGATTGGAGTTACAGGTGTTAAGCGAGTGTTGTTGAATACCATCAATCGGTTTGCAGGCGAATCAATCAAGGCTTTCAAAACCGAGCATGAAGCACTTAGCTGGCTTATCGAATAGCTTTTAGATACAAAAAGAAAGCAACGATAGAAAAGACAATATTGGGCAGCCAAATGGCAACGATAGCAGGGAAACTACTACTGATGGCAAACTGCGTGGAGATTTGTAAAAACAGAATATACGTAAAACTCAATCCAATACCGATACCAATATTTAATCCTGTTCCGCCTCGCTTCTTCTTACTCGAAAGACTAAGCCCGATAACTGTAAGAATAAATGCTGAAAAAGGAAAGGCAATCCTACTATATTTTTCTACCAAATACACATTTAGATTATCATCACCACGTTCTCTTTGTTTGTCGATAAAATCGTCTAGTTGATTGGCATTGAGTGAAGTTACGTCTTTGTCTTTGCGTGAAAAATCTTCGACCGAAATATTGATAGCCGTATCCATCTCTATTCCAAACTCCAAAGCCTCCATACCTTCCATCATGTATCGAATTCGATAATCAGAAATTACCCACGTGCTGCGTATGCTGTCCCAGCGTATTTGTTTGGCTATTAGTTTGCTCTCAAGTTTACCATCTACAAACTTTTCGCTGGAAAAATTAGTACCAATGTTACGTTGATTATCAAAACTCTTGAAATAGACAAATACGCCTGGTTCTATCTGTTTATGGACATTCTGTGCGCTATAATAATATGTAGCATCGACGTATTTTCCTTCAAACTCAAGCCGCACAGCATTGGCAGGCGGAATGACGAAAGCTCCAAGTATAAACGAAAATATAGCCAAAATAGCAGCCGAAATTAAATAAGGAACAAGCAAACGATTAAAACTAACACCACTACTCAGTATGGCAATAATTTCGGTATCGGAAGCCAGCTTGGAAGTAAAAAAGATAACCGTAATAAAAATAAAAAAAGACATCAACATGTTACCATAAAAGGGAACAAAATTCATATAATAATCAAAAATAATGGCACCAACAGGCGCATGGCTTTCGATGAAGTCGTCTATCTTTTCGGAAATATCAAAAACAATAATAATGCTGAGCATTAGCGTGATGATAAAAACAAAAGTGCCTAAGAATTTTTTGATGATATACTTATCCAGTATGCCTATTTTGAATTTCATGTACTTAAATCATGTAAGTTGTTGTAAATTATATAAGTATTCCTTTGTATGGAGCGATTAGTTGTCTTTAATTAAATCTTTCGACAACCTTACAGACGTTGAGATAATTTAGTAACCATGGCATTTTTCCAACTCATAAAATCTCCTTGAACGATTCTGTTTCGTGCCTCGCCCACTAACCAAAGATAAAACGCTAAATTGTGAATACTCGCAATTTGCCCAGCCAGCCTCTCGTTAGCAGCCACCAAGTGTCGCAAGTAAGCTTTTGAGTATTGCTTATCAACAAAAGAAGTCCCGTTTGGATCAATAGGTGAAAAATCATTTTCCCATTTCTTATTCTTGATATTGATAGTTCCCTCGCTGGTAAATAGCATGCCGTTTCGTCCGTTTCGGGTAGGCATCACGCAGTCAAACATGTCTATGCCCAATGCGATTCCTTCCAGAATATTGGCAGGAGTTCCCACGCCCATTAAGTACCGAGGTTTATCGGTGGGTAGTATTTCGTTTACTACTTCTATCATTTCGTACATCTCTTCGGCTGGTTCGCCTACGGATAGCCCTCCGATAGCGTTTCCTTCTCGTTCAAACGATGCAATGGTTTCGGCAGATTGTCGGCGTAAGTCTTTGTATGTACTCCCCTGTACTATTGGGAATAAGGCTTGCGAATGTCCGTATTTTGATTCGGTATTATCGATATGCTTGACAGCACGAGCGAGCCATTGGTGTGTCAAATTCATGGAGTTTTTGGCATACTCATAGTCGCTAGGATAGGGCGGGCATTCATCGAAAGCCATAATGATGTCGCCGCCAATGCTACGTTGTATATCCATCACGTTTTCAGGCGTAAACAAGTGCTTAGAACCGTCGATATGCGAACGAAAATGTGCGCCTTCGGGCTTTAGCTTACGGTTTTGTGATAGCGAAAATACTTGGTAGCCACCACTATCGGTAAGTATTGGTTTGTGCCAATTCATAAACTGGTGCAAACCGCCAGCTTGCTCCATTATTTCCATACCTGGGCGTAAATATAAGTGGTAGGTGTTGCCTAATATGATTTGTGCTTTAATATCGTCGGCAAGTTCGTGCTGGTGTACTGCTTTGACAGAGCCAAGCGTACCTACGGGCATGAATATTGGTGTTTTTATTTGACCGTGATCCGTTTGTATGAGTCCTGTACGTGCCTTCGACAGCGGATCGTTATGTTGAATATCAAATGTCATAATCGAAATTTTGGACAAAGATAATGAAATTTATCTAATACTAACACTTCGTTAAATTATGAATTATGAAATATGAATTATAAATTAAAACACAGATTTTCAACGACTTATTTGTAATTAATTAACAAAACCAGGTCTGATATTTGCAAAATGAACCTTTTTAGACTGGACTCATTATTTCTTGATAAGTTATTGATTATGAAAGTTTTTTTCCTCAAGTGCGTAAGCAATATCAAATCGATCGAAAACCTCGAAGATCCTGCGGATACTTCGAGGGATTAGCCTTGTTTGCTTATTTTCGTTGTTTTAATTCTTCGATATAACTCTCGATGTGTCGTTCTTTTTTACTATCGTAAATGTCGGCAATGGTAATGAGTATGCCTGTTTCCTCTACATTTCCAAAACTACTATTTAGTGCCGTACCAAACATTTTCATATTAGGCGACAGATTCATGTAGGTATTGACTAATGGTGGAATATTCTGCCCTAAATCACGCACTTTTCTGGATAATATTTTATAATCCTGTTTGTAGTCTCCTGAAAAAAATGTGCTAAATTCGCTTGTATCGGTTTCGTAGCTCAACTTTAATCCATCTTTAGGGTATACCAAGTTTTCGGAATCTTGAAAGTGGTAATTATAGAAATACAAAATCAAATCTCTAGCCACACGATCAAAATCGGGGTACATGGTTACTTTTCCAAAGTAGTATTTACTTCCAGGAAACAAAACGTGCAATGCTCCCAATCCATCCCAAAGATTATCTAAGGCAAACAAGCCCTTACGTCCTGCACTGCGTGCTTGGTATTTGGGCTGCACAAAAGAGCGTCCCAGCTCGATGGTATAAGGTAAATATTCGGTTTCAAATTTATGCGAAATCTCAAACAAGCCTGTGGAAGCAATGCTTACTTTTCCGTTTTCATCACGTGGAATGTTTTCGCCAAACAAAAACCGATAGCCTCCAAGTATTTCTTCGTCTTCGGGATCCCAAACGATAAGCTGTTTGTAGGGGTTTTCGGCAGTATCATATTTATCAATATCTGCTTCTTTGCCAGTTCCTCCGCCTACTGCACGAAACGAAATTTCACGCAAACGTCCTATTTCCTGCATCAGCAAAGGCGAATCGTGATGCGTAACGATATAAAGTTCGTTATTGTTGAAATTTGTTTTGCGTACAAATTTGTCTTTGGTTAATTCTGCCTTTAAGCTTTCTCTTGCGATTGCAGGGATAAGTTCTTTCATGTGTTAATTGTATCAAAATAAAATAGGTCGAAGACCTTAGTAATATAAATTACGAAACAAAGATAAAATAAATTCTTAAAATTACGATTTCTTTCATTGAAGGAAGCTATTTAAAGCAAATTATGTAATAACAACACTTCGTTAAATTATGAAATATGAATTATAAATTAAAACACAAATCTTCAATGATTTATCTTAAACAAACAAAAAACTGTTACAGCTTAATATACTTAGATAAAATATACGCAAATAGTTTTTCGTTTATTGGTTTAGAAATAAATTGATCGCAGCCCGCAGCCAATGCCTTGTCTCTATCGTCGTCTGTGGAGTAAGCCGTTTGTGCTACCACAGGCAGGCTTGGACGCATACGCTTAATTATTTTGGTTGCTTCGTATCCATTCATTACAGGCATTTTCAAATCCATCAATACTAAATCGATATTTTGGTTTTCTTCGCAAAACGTAACAGCCTCTTTGCCATTTTTAGCATGAATAAGCTTGCACTTTAGCTCGATCTCGCTTTCAAGCAAGGCTTCTAAATACAAAAAGTTAATTTCCTCATCTTCAGCAATTAAAATACAATATTTTTTCTGTTGTTTTGTTTGAGTCAAAAGATCCAAATGTTCTTGTTTTTCTTCATCTTTGGGTTGATAGGGAATGGTAACAAAAAAACTTGATCCTTTGCCTTTTTCAGATAATAAGGTGATAAAGCCTCCTAGCAGTTCCGAATTTTCTTTGGCAATGGATAATCCCAAACCAAGCCCTCCGAATACTTTTCCTTCTTTTTCTTCTTGCGAAAAACGATCGAATATCAATTCTTGTTTTTCTTTATTGATGCCTATTCCTGTGTCTTTCACATAAATCTGCATATAAACTATGCCATCGATTTCTACCAATTTATTTCCTAACTCGATAAACCCTTCATTGGTGAATTTCAATGCATTGTCGATCAGCTTACTAATAATTTTATTCAATTTCACGTTATCGGTAAAAGTGGTGCTTGCGCTGTCCGAAAGTCCTTTTTTTAGGTACAAAGGTATTTTGTTTTCTTTGGCTCGAATGTTAAAAACAGAAAATAAGTCAAGCAATAAACTATTAATACAAACAAATTCTTTCTTTATTTTTACTTGTTGTGTTCCTAATTGCGATATTTCGAGAATATCATCGATAATACGCACCAATTGTTTCCCATTATTTTGGATAATGTGTATAAACTGTTTGCGTTTGCTTGTCGCTAGATTGGGATTATTTAAAAGGCTCGAAAAACCCATAATACCATTTAATGGTGTTCGTATTTCATGCGACATGTTGTGTATAAATTCGGTTTTTAGTCGATCACTTTCTTCGGCTTTTTCTTTGGCTTGAATTAGTTGTTGCTCGTTTTGTTTTTGCTCTGTAATGTCTGTAACCATGCCTAGTAGTAATTGTTCATTGGCTATTACTATTTGGTTTACTGTGATTTGTATCGGAAATATAGTTTGATCTTTCCGCTTGAGAACAAATTCGGTAGGTATACCAAATAATTCAAGTTTTATATTTTCAACGTCAGAATCGGCTAGCATATCAAATACTTTCATCTGCAATAATTCTTTATTCGTGTACTGTACCATTTTACAGAAAGAAGCATTTACAAAAACATAATTCCCTTCCTTGTCGGCAAGCGTGATACCTTCTGAGGCCTGCTCGGAAATGGCTCGAAAACGTTCTTCACTGATTTCTATTTCGCCTTTTGTTATTAATAGTTCTTCATTCTGCTTTTGATACTCCTCGTTTAAAGTTAAATATTCTTCGTTTTGTTCTTTTATTTTTAATTCTATCTGTTTGCTTTTGGTAATGTCCAAAACTGTACCTTTTGAAAATAGAGCTTTGCCTTCTCCATCAAAATTTGTATAGCATTTCTCTCTTACGTATTTTAGTTCACCACTGGGCAATAATAACCGATGCTCTATCTCATAATCTGTTTTATTCTGCAACGAATCGGTATAAGCTTTATTCACTATTACTCGGTCTTCGGGATGAATATGCTCTAAAAATGCTTCGTAAGTGGCTTTAAACTGTTGTGGTTTGAGATCAAAAATTCGATAAATTTCATCCGACCACGTCAGTTTATTTTCCTCAATATTCAGTTCCCAGTGTCCCAATTTAGCTATTCGTTGTGCATCTTTGAGTTGTTGTTGGTTATTTTTTATCTTTTCCTTGGCAGCAGCTAGTTCATTGTAGCTTTCGGAGAGTGCATCCA
>JAOZTL010000101.1:0-1872 GCA_029942205.1 Bacteroidales bacterium
ATGACTGGCAACTGCTCAATCAGCATCGTGGAACAATTATCGTTAATGATTATCAAGCACAGTTTGGTTTTAATAAAGACGCAAATGCATGGCAACATTACAATCCTCTGGCATTAAGCATGGCTACGGCTATGTTTCTTTATCAGCGAGTGGTATCGCCACAAATCTTTGCTGGCTGCTTGTTTCAAACGTCTTGCTCGGCTTACAGTAAGCTATTAATACAAGAATATGGCTTATTACGAGGAAGTATTTTTTCGGCAGACAGACTCATGCGTTGTAATAATTTATCGAGAAAAGACACGCACTGGAGCAAAATCAATCAACACAACCATAAAATAATGGAAGACGAAAATTATTATCGCTTAAAGATTGTGCTGGAATAAATTGACAATTTTCAAGACAGGTGTATTGCTTTTTAGCAATTTGTAAAAACTAATAATAGCGAGCTATTTGAAGCGTTTTACAAAGAAGATAAAATGCAAAAGACCAAGTTGAAAGCGTCAAGTTATTTCGGAACGATCCCTTAGGGCTTTGATCTTATACTCTACAAAAAACTTTTTTTCATGCGTATACGTATTATTTTTTTCGTCCTTATCATTTTCTTTCTTAATATCCAAAAAGCTTGTTCGCAGTCAATAGCAAGGGATATGGATTTTATCCATCACTTAATTTCTATCAATAATCAAGAAGAAACGCATTGGTATATCGAAAAATTATTAGACCAACCAATCGAACAAAAATGGGAAGATTCTTTATTATTCATAAATGCAAAGGTGTATTATCAACAACAGCAATTCCATCAAGCAAAGCGATTTTGGGCAGCACTGGATAGCGTTTCGCAACTGTACTCGAAAGCAAAATTACTAGAAATACACACCAACATGCAGCTCAAAAATTGGACTGAAGCACGCAAAGAGCTTTCTGTTTTTAATCACCAGCGGTATGCCGAAATTCACACGCTCGAACAAGCGGCATTGGATTTGTTACAACGAAAATCTGAAATTCAATTTCCAAAGCAAGAAAATAAACCTATTTTGTATGCCAATTCATACAACAAATTAGAATCCATTAATCAACAAATAAAGCAGTACCACCCCAAACGAATGTGGCTAGCAGGAACACTTTCAGCCATTTTACCTGGATTAGGAAAAGTTTATGCTGGTCGTCCATACGAAGGGCTTGCAGCATTTTGGGCAGTTGCAGGCTTGGGCATATTGACTGCCGAACAAGCAAGCAAAAATGGACTCAGCAATTATAGAACATTGGCGGCAGCATCGCTATTTACCGTTTTTTATCTCGGAAATATTTATGGAGCAAGCATCAGCGCACGCTTACAGAACGAAGAGTTTAATCATGAAACAAACCATCAAATATTATTGGCTATTCGCATTCCTGTGGAGCAGTTGCTTCGTTAATGCGCAATTGCAAAGCAACTTTGCTCATGCCGAATACCGCTTTTATCAGCAAGACTACAAGCAAGCAGTGATTTTGTTCGAGAAAGTTTTTTTTGAGAGTAACAAATCGGATACGAAAATTCGTGCTTTGCTCGGGAAAACACAAAGCTACAAACAATTACAGTTTTTCGATAAAGCATGGAAAACAGTACGGCGTGCAGTATTTTTACTTCCTTCCAACGATTCATTAAACCAGCAAGTTGCCTATGAATTGTTGCTATGTAGTTATTTGAATAACCAATGTGCCAGTGGATTAACGTGGATGGAAGCGAATGCCACATATTTTGAACCAATGCCTATCAGCCATTTATTGCTGCAAGCTTTGTGTTACAACCAAAATACCGAATGGAAGCGGGCTAAAAACACCATCAATTTGTATTTACAGCAAACAAAGCACGACAGCCTGCTCGCTGCACAA
>JAOZTL010000101.1:1882-9054 GCA_029942205.1 Bacteroidales bacterium
AACTAAATCACTGTTATGCCTCTGTTCCTAAATTAAAAAGTATGCGTAAAGCCCGAAACAGAGCATTGTTGCTACCAGGCGCAGGACATTGGTATACGCAAAAACATACTGAAGGAATTTCGAGTTTTTCGTTAATTGCTTTATCCGTGGGTTTTACAGTCTTACAGTTGAGTCAGAAAATGTATGCAAGTGGGTATTTTGTAGGATTTGCGCTGGCTATTAAATTTTATTTGGGAGGCATACGGCGTGCGCAATATCTTACGAGTGAATATAACAAAAAACAAATTTCACTATTTAACAGTAAAGTAAAAGAAATTATTTTACAATTAAATATTGAAGAAAGTAAAGAGTGAAAGGCACGAAAGTGGAAAATAGGAAAAACTTGTTGTAATCAAAATATCACAAAATTAACAACAAATCATAGACTTTTAATCAAAAAGTTCGCAGACTTCATCTGTTTTATTATTTTTGCTCTTATATAGCTATACAAATCGTAGACTTTAAATGCGTAAGCAACATCAAAAAGGTCGAAGACCTAAGTTTATTTTTGTGAAACAGCGTAAACATTGAAGCGTTTGGCTATTTTTTTGGTTTCATTATCATTCGATACTTCCAAAATAATATCGTATGTTCCTGGAGTAGTATAGGTAATCGTGTCGGGAGTTGCAGCACTAGAGCTTTCGATACTCCCTCCCACAAAGCTCCATGAATACGTGTTTGCGCCAATGCTTTTATTCTCGATACCCAGTTTTGCTGGTACTTCGGTACTTGTTAGTTCGTACACAAAGTCAGGAGTAAGTAAGCCTGCTTCATCGTCTTTTTCACATGCCATTGAGAAAATAAGGATAAATATAATGAAAATTGATTTTAGTGAAAATGAGTCCATTATTTTTAATTTTTATTAGTTTTTTGTTCAATCAGTCGTTTCATGATATGAAGTACCATTTTGAGCTGAAAAGGCTTACTCACATAATCGTCCATGCCTACATTGATGCAGACTTCTCTGTCGCCACTTAGAGCATTGGCCGTTATGGCAATAATAGGAGTATACGTATTTGTGCCTTGTTCTACTTCACGTATTTTTTGAGTTGCTTTTATGCCATCCATCACGGGCATTTGAATGTCCATCAGTATGATGTCGTACTTGTTTTCTCCAAATTTATCGAGAGCTTCTTTTCCGTTGTTGGCAATGGTAATATTTTTGATATGTTTTTGTAAACTCAGCACCATCACTTTTTGATTAATAGGATTGTCTTCTACGAGAAGTACGTTTGCTTCTTCTAGTTTTTTGGTTTTGTTTGGAATATTGATACTTTCGTCTTTTTTGATCAAATCAACAAGAGGAACTTCTGGTAGTTTTGGTTTTGTTGCAAAATCCAGATCAAAAGCATATAATATTTCATCTTGCCTTGTCGAAATATGTAATTCGCTGCCATAAGTAGCGATTAGCGATTTGATATTGTCCATCTCGATACTGTGCAAATCGAAAGAAGCTCGGTCTTCTTCATTATGTGCAGGGGAAACCAGAAAGCGGAAGCCCATGGTTATTTTTGATTTTTTGGACTCAATATTTTGTATCGAAATGTTGATTTTTGTTTTTTTGTTGATTTGGCTGTTTATTTGGTGTTCGATCAAATAAAGCAGGATTTGCTTCAAACGAATAGGGTTTCCTTTTAATTTTTTAGGAATTTGAGAATCAAAATCCAATTTGAAATGGATATTCTTATTATTATTGGCATACAAATCAATAGTGCTACTTACCGTAAGTTGTGGATTGAAACTTAAGTTGTCATTTTTTTTGTCATCTAATTGCCCAATAGAAGTATGATCAAAATTATTTACGATGGCAATCAAATTATTTGTTGAGGCCTGAATGGTGTCTATAATGTCTCGTTGAATATCGTTTAATTGTTTTTTGTCGGTAATGTTTAATACTGCAAAAATATTATTTAGAGGAGTACGTAGCTGGTAGGATAGTTTGGATAAAAGCTCATTTTTAGTTGAAATTTGCTTTTGAAAATCAAGAGCATTTTTTTCTATCTGTAAATTATTACGTGTAGATCTACGTTGATAAGTGTAAATAATAAAAAATAAGAATGCATACAAAAATGAAAACACGAACAATTGACTCAGAGTAATAGCGTCTGTTTTGAAGTATTTGATCAATAGGCTAGCCAATAAAAATATAAAATTGAATGTTATGCTCCACTTACTTTCTAACAGAAAGATGGATAATGGAGGAAAAAATAAGAGAACCAATAAGTATTCTGATGTTTCGGTGAAAATGACAAAAACAAGAAACAGTATGGCACTAATAGAAACCTGAATGAAAGTGATTTTTGTAAAGTTCGACTGGTTACTAACGCTAAATGTTGAAATAAATAAAACAATAGCCGTTACTAGAAATACACCGAAAAGAGAATAATTTTGATTAGACAGCCAATAAATTGCGAAGATAAAAAAGCTAGTACTACTAAACATCGTGAAGATATTATAGTTTATTCGCTTTTTTAAAATAGAACGATCTACGGTCGTATTATCCTTATAGCTAAATAGTTGTTTGTATGTCTTAAGAAAAATCATGGCTTAGTAATTTCATCAGGGTAAATATAGAGATTTTTTTTTAATTTAAAAATACAAATGTGCAAAGCATATAATTTTTATTTTTTAGGCATAATGCTGTTATGTTTAATTAATTTCAGCTATTTTTGTAAACAAATAAGCAAGTATAATGCCTAAAGTGAATATGCTTCTCTTTTATTTTTGTGATGGACTTGCTTCAAAAAAGACAAGACTGTGGATATTTAAGGCTTAAAACGAAAAATAAGATGAATTTGAAAAATAAAAACTCTAAAAAATATTTTACCTTAATTCTGTTGCTGTTACTTTTTGTGTGTCAGCCAGCGAGTAGCTTTGCACAGGCAGACTCCTTGGTGCGCAAAGTACCGCACGACTTAGCCTTTAAGTTTACGGATGGTATTTATTTGAATTTCGATCAAGTAAAAAATAATAAGCCTATTTCAAAAGCTCGAATCGTAACCAATGCCAACAAAAATAGTTTAGACTATTTTGAACGACTGCTAGAAAATGATTTTATTTACTTGTATGATGATTTAGGAGTCGAATTAAAACTTCCAGTGAAGCAAGTATGGGGATTTTGTAACAAAAGTGTGATTTATATTCATTGGAATAGTGAATTTAATCGATTGCCTGTAATGGGCGTGCTCTCTCACTTTGTTGCCAATAAAACAACCATACAATCATCACAAAACAACTACAATGCCTATCGCTATTCGCAGTATTACATGCCGAATACAAGCTCTACTTATGAGATGAAGCAGTATGTACTTAACTTTGAAAATGGCGAAATCATGGAGTTTAATTATAAAACAGTAGAAGTATTATTAATGAAAGACGAAGAACTGTATGCGAAGTTTATGGGAATAAGTCGAAAACAAAAAAAGAAACTGAAATACATGTATTTAAGGGAATTTAACAAGAAACATCCGCTGTATATTCCTGTGTACACGTATTAAATGGACATACGAATCCAGTGAAAACAACAAACTGTTTTAGAATAAAAAACTAAGAGAAAGGATAAAATTCATACTTCGTTTATTTTGATATTTATTTTTGGATGATTTTTGATAAATTATCAATGTAAATCAGTAAGTTACGGCTAAATACAGTGTGATAAATCGTTAAAACAGAGCTATATGGATGAGCGAAAATAATAAAACAGATGAAGTCTGAAATAAATTGAATATTCTCAATTTTATATTTTACCGAATTGCGTAAGTAACATCAAAAAGGTCGAAGACCTTAAATTAAAACGGAGACAAATGAAAAAGATTATTTTAGTAATGGCATTCGCACTGTGGACATTTTCCAGTGCTTTTGCTCAAGAAGCAGTAGCCTCTAACGAAGAGCTAACTCATTTTTATAAAACAAAAACCTACATCGTTTACGACAACAACATGTTTGGGGCGTATAATGGATTTATCAAAGAAGCCGTGGAGAAAGGCTGGACGATTACTGATTACGAATTTTTGGAATTAAAAGACTTACCAAAGAAGATAAAAGATCCAAATGCGTCTTTTCTTGTTCGCACAAAGGTTTGGTTTGATAAAGATAAAAGCAATACAAGCTACACTTTTCTTAGTCTGATGAATGGAAACAAGAAAGCCCGATCGGTGAATGATTTAGTAAACGTTTGCTCGTTCCCGTTGTCTTATTATAATGTGGATTACGATAAATACGTTTATAAACTAGGAGCAGTGGTACTGTTTGTACAGAATCATGTGAATATAACCAAAGAAAATTCAAAATTAACGAGTAAAAATATACTAAGACATTATAATAAGAATACACTTGATATAGGCAACAAAGTATTGTACTTGGTGAAAGACGAATTGGCTAAGGATGTGAACACGCTGAGTAAGATAAAAGCTTATTATGACGGAAAAGTAAAAATTGTAACACGAGAAGAAGTTCAACAAGCAATCAAAGAGAAGAATGAGCAAGTAATATTCTTGCACAAAGTAGGTCCCGACAGCGAAAGTAAGCCAATGAGAGTGTACAAACTACTTATTGGAGCAGCTGATGGCAAGTTGTATTATTTTAATTATCATAAAATAAAAGCTGGAAAAGCTCCTGATGGCTTTTTGGCAAAAGACTTTAAAAAAATTAAATAAAAATAGAAGATGGCTGACGACAAAAAAGTAATATTTTCGATGGTGGAGGTGAGTAAAACCTACCCTCCGCATCGTAAAGTACTTAATAATATTTATTTATCATTCTTTTATGGTGCTAAAATAGGCATCATCGGGCTGAATGGTTCTGGAAAATCTACCGTACTCAAGATTATTGCTGGTTTGGTGAAGCCTGATGTGGGCGAAGTGGTGTTCTCTCAAGACTATTCGGTGGGATACTTGGAGCAAGAGCCAAAATTGGATAATTCCAAAACAGTACGACAAATTGTGGAAGAAGGCGTGCAAGAGGTTGTGGACGTATTGAAAGAGTATGAAGAGGTAAATGCACGTTTTGCTGAGCCAATGAGTGATGAGGAAATGAACAAACTCATTGAGCGACAAGGCGAACTGTCGGAACTCATCGACCATCACAATGGCTGGGAGCTGGATAGTAATTTGCAACGTGCCATGGATGCTTTGCGATGCCCCGTGGGCGATACTCCTATCGAAAACCTTTCGGGTGGTGAGCGCAGGCGTGTGGCATTGTGCCGATTACTCCTCAAACAACCTGACGTGCTACTGCTGGATGAGCCGACCAACCATTTGGATGCAGAATCGATACAATGGCTGGAGATTCACCTCCAACAGTACAAAGGAACGGTGATTGCCATCACGCATGACCGCTATTTCTTAGACAATGTGGCTGGATGGATTCTGGAGTTGGATAGAGGCGAAGGCATTCCGTGGCAAGGCAACTATACGTCATGGTTAGAGCAAAAGACCACACGATTGAAGCAAGAAGAAAAGACCGAGAGTAAACGACGAAAGACTCTCGAAAGAGAGCTGGAATGGGTGCGTATGGCTCCAAAAGCACGACACGCCAAATCGAAAGCCCGACTATCGGCTTATGATAAGTTACTGAATGAGGATAAAAAGGAGAAGGAGAGCAGACTGGAAATATTTATCCCTAATGGACCTCGATTGGGCGACAGGGTAATTAGTGCGAAAGGCGTTTGGTGAAAAATTACTGTATGACAATCTTAACTTTGACTTACCGCCAAGCGGAATTGTGGGCGTGATAGGTCCTAATGGTGCAGGTAAAACAAGCTTATTCCGTATGATTATGGGACTGGACACCGCCGACAGTGGCGACTTTGAGGTAGGCGAAACGGTTAAGTTGGCTTACGTGGATCAACAACACAGCTCGATAGATCCCGACCAGTCTGTTTACGAAGTGATTTCGGGTGGTGGCGAAGAAATACGACTAGGCAACAAAATGATAAATGCACGGGCTTACGTCGGGCGATTCAACTTCACGGGTGCCGATCAAGAGAAAAAATGTGGTGTGCTATCGGGTGGCGAGCGTAATCGCTTGCATCTTGCACTGGCACTCAAAGAGGAAGGCAATGTGTTGCTTCTCGATGAGCCTACCAACGACATGGACGTGAACACATTACGTGCGCTAGAGGATGGTTTGATTAATTTTGCTGGCTGCGTGGTCGTTATTTCGCATGATCGCTGGTTCTTGGATCGTATCGCTACGCATATTCTTGCGTTTGAAGGCAATTCGGAGGCATATTTTTTCGAAGGTAGTTATTCGGAATATGAAATTAACCGAAGGAAACGCATGGGAGATACCGAACCAAAACGGATTAGGTATAAAAAGCTAACTCGCGACTAAAAGTCTACTGTTTTTGGTTAGCTTGTGAGCTGTACACTCCGAGGGGTAGTATTAAAGAGAGGCAAAATGTATCAAAAATAAGCGAATGATGCATGAAACCTCCTCGGCGTGTTTGGTTTTGAATAATAGTAATAAAATTATGTGATATTACTTTACGAAGTTGATTTTGATTGATTATTAGTAACTTATATATTTTTTTGAGTATGATTAGACAAAAGATTTTAGAAGAAAGCAGAAATAAAAAATTGCATTTTCAGGCAGAAAAGCATTGTCATTAACTAAAAAAAACTCTTTTTTACTTAATACTTTTTTCTTTTATTCTCATCATAAAATAATAACTAAGCTGATTACAGAGATTTATAATTTCGTAAAGTAGAAGTAAGTAATATTAAATAGGTCGAAGACCTTATTAAATATAAAAAAACATGCGAATACTTTTAGTTGCAGCTGTCGAGATGGAGATAATGCCATTATTGGAACACTACTCAATCTCGAAGCAGTCTGGCATAGAACAACTGTCTATTGCCGGGCACTTGGTGGATGTACTACTTCCTGGTATTGGTCTCACCTTTTCGAGTTATAAAATCACCAAACAATTGAGCAAAAAGAAGTACGATTTGGTGATTAATATGGGAATAGCAGGAGCTTTTGACCAATCGTTGGACATTGGCTATGTGGCACAAGTTACGCGCGACGAATTTGCCGACTTGGCAGTAGAGGATGGCGATTTGCTGCGGACACTGTTTGAGATGGACTTCCTGTCGGCAAATAATTTTCCGTTCGATCATGGCAAATTAATC
>JAOZTL010000102.1 GCA_029942205.1 Bacteroidales bacterium
GTTTTAAAAAATCCATTTAACACCAAGTGTAGGTCTTGCTTTGAAGCCTTCTGTTCCACCAAAATTATTACTTAATTCTAATTCACCTCCCAAATCGAAATGCTTATGGACGTGATACCAAATTTGTGGTTCAGCTAAAAAAATAAAGTCTCCATCAACAGTTCCATCAAAATTAAAATCAGATTCTTCTTTCCAAAAATCAGCAAAGCCTTTGAAAGTCATTTTGTTATCTAAGAAATTGAGATACCAAACCGAAGTCAATTGGAAAGAAACATCGTGTTTGCTTCTAATATTTTTGTAAAGTGCTTTGAAAGTAATTCCTTTTGAAAAATCGGATGCATTAATCGAATAATCGACACCAACAAGAAATGCGTCATTCATTTGAAAAGCCATATTTCCAGCAGGAGTATTAAACTGTCCAAAACCACCATCATATTCAACATGTAAGCCTACTGGCATTTTATCGGTTTTAAATACTCTTGCTATTTCCCAATAAGCCGCACTTACGCCTTTTATTCCTTCT
This sequence comes from Bacteroidales bacterium, assembly GCA_029942205.1. Lineage (GTDB taxonomy): Bacteria > Bacteroidota > Bacteroidia > Bacteroidales > JAOZTL01 > JAOZTL01. The sequence continues at coordinate 524 of JAOZTL010000102.1, forward strand.
GCATTATAATTCATATCAATAAAGAAGAATGTGTTTCCCAATTTGTCTGGTTTAAACATTTCAACCGTAGAGGTAGGAAAATTTCTATCTTCGGCAAAATCATAATGAAGCTGTACGTTTTGCGCAGATGCATAAGCACCAATAAAAATCATAATAATAAGTAATATTTTTTTCATAGTTTCAATGTTTATTAGTTTAGTTTAACAATAAGCACGTAAAGATAGTTAATTTACAATAAAATCCAAATAAAGGTTCTTAGCTTATTTTTTTTCTTCAAATTATTTCTTATCTTTCCTGAAATAAAAAAAAACGCTTCAAACTATGAAAAACAAAAACATTTCACTTTTAATTATTCTATTAATAATCAGTGTAACAACTAGTTATGGACAAACTTTTCGATGGAAATCAGACCTTGCACCTGTCAAAAAAACAAGCTTTTACCAAATTTTAATTTCTCCAAGTATTTTCGCTAAACTCAATGATTCGGAAAGTGATTTACGTATTTTCGACCAATCGAATACCGAAATTCCATACATTTTCAATCAAGAAAATCATATCGACCAATACCTTCTATTTAGAGAATATAAAATAATAGAGAAAGAGAATAATCGGAAAAAAGATTACACTAAATTGATTATTCACAATCCGAAAAAAACAAATATCACTAATTTTGCGCTAATCATAAAAAATGCAGATATTCGTAAACACCTGACATTGAGTGGAAGTAACGATAATAAAAATTGGTATATCATCAAAGAGAAATATTTTTTCGAGCCATTATACAGCAATAACGAAAATTCGGTAATAAAGATTCTTGACTTTCCTATGAGTAATTACGAATATTATCAAGTTGTTATTTATGATTTTTTTCATAATCCAATAAATATTATAAAAGCAGGATATTTTGATATGCAGCAAGAGGAAGGATTATACAGTTCTATCGATAGTCTCACGTTTGAACAAACAGAAAAAGATCAACAAAGTTTGATAAAAATACAACTTACAGATAATTATCAAATTGATAAACTCAAAATAGAAGTAGAATCAGATAAATTTTATTATCGGAAATGTCGTTTTTTTATTATTAAAGAAGAAAGACATAATCGAAAAACAGAGAAATATGAAGTCGATATTAAACATACAGCACTTAATTCTTATTCAGAAAACACAAGCATTATTGATCTGAGAAACAATGAATTATACATAGAAATAGAAAATCATGATAATCAACCATTAAAAATAAAATCGATAAAAGCTTATCAATTAAATCGTTATTTGAGTGTAGAATTATCGGATACAAGTAATTACGAACTCCGCTTTGGAAATGATGAATTACACGCTCCAATTTATGATTTGGCTTATTTTCAAGATAGTATAGCTACCGAAAAAGAGCTTATCAAACCAAAAGTTACCCAAGTCTATCAAAAAGACACCAAATCAAAAGCATTTATCGAAATGGATAAAATCTACATCTGGATTGCAATTATTTTAGTTTCAATTGTTATGATTTACATGGTAACCAACATGTTACGAGAAATGAAAAAGAAAAAATAGGTCTTCGCTCTTTTTGATATTGCTTACGCACTTGAGGATAAACAATATTAATATAGCAGGAAGTGCTTAAAAGACTTTTTTGTCCTTTTATCACAAAAAAAGCAGTGTTCGTCATAAAATAAGGTGAAAGATTTTTTTATCTTCGAGGTTTTTTTGTACTTTTATCGTCATAAAAACAAATAATCAACTAAAAATAAAAAATTATGTCATTTATATTACCTGAGTTACCATTTGCAAAAGATGCTCTTGGAACATTTATTACGCCAGAAGGCTTTGATTATCATCATGGTAAACACCATGCAGCTTACGTTAGTAAATTAAATGCCGCTGTAGAAAACGATGCAACATACAAGGAACTATCACTAGACGATTGTATTGCTAAGTCTCATGAAGACAGCAATTTAGGTGTTTTTAACAATGCAGCTCAGCACTGGAATCACTCCTTTTTCTGGAGTTGCTTATCGCCAAACGGTGGAGGAGCTGCAACAGGAAAAATCACCGAAATGATAGACAAAGATTTCGGTTCATTTGATAAATTCAAAGCAGAATTTGAAAATAAAGCAGCAACATTATTTGGTTCTGGCTGGGCTTGGCTTGTTGTGAGCGATGGTAAACTTGAAATTATTCAAATGTCTAATGCCGGTACTCCAAGTGTATTGAACAAAAAAGCAGTTCTAACGATTGATGTTTGGGAACACGCCTACTACATCGACCATCGAAATGCACGCCCTAGCTTCATTAGCGGCTATTGGAATTTCGTAAATTGGGATTTCGTAAACAGCTGTCTATAATCTTTAATTGTTGAGCATCAGTAAAATGATGCTCAATTTTAAATCTTAATACTTTAATTTTCACTCCAAAAATTAACTAAATGCCTACAACCATCAAAAAACTTCCGCAAGAAGTAATCATTGATCGCTTAAAATTTGAAAATACGTGGTGGTCAGACGGATTTGTTCCAAAATATTATACAAAAATGTATCATCGAATGTATTTTGATCTTTTTGTACAAACCGTTACAAAAAAGACACTAGACAAACCATTAGTCATGCTAGGACAACGTGGAATAGGCAAAACTTCGATGGTTTTTCAAACAATACAAAAACTAATAGATTTGGGTATTCCTGTAAATAAAATTGCTTATGTTTCCATGGAACTTCCCACTTTTAGACGGAATACTCTCGAAACTATATTTGAATTGATCAGAAAAGCAATAAAAGACGACTCAAAAGATGATTTTTTTATCTTTTTTCACGAAATTCAATACGCTCCAGACTGGGAAAATCAACTCAAAACACTTGCCGAAGCTTATCCAAATACCCGATTTATAGGTATTAGCTCCATTGCGATACTCAAGAAAAATGGTCGTGAAACACATTGTTGTCGATTTGAGTCATTTAGAGTACCAATGCTGTCTTTTTATGAATTTTTAGAATTAAAAAATTCTCAAAAAAACATCGAATTTGACGAAGATTCGTTTAATAAAGACGAAGTTGCCGTTTTTAATCAGCATTTTTTAGATTATATCAATTATGGAAGCTATCCTGACATTATTTTAGCCAAACAAAAAATAAATCACACCATTATTGGCAAGAATGGAATTAATTTATTAAATAAAACATTACTCAGAGACATTCCTAATTTTTATGGAATCAACAGAATTAGTCAAATGAATCGTTTTTTCACACTACTAGCCTATTATAGTGGAACAGAAACAACGCTTGACGAACTTTCACAAACAACCGAAATTTCTCCCAAAACAATTACGAAATATATTGACTATTTGGAAGACGTTTTTTTAATTAAAAAAATAATGCCAATCGGGCTAGATGGAAAAGCAATAAACAATGGGCGTTTTAAGATTTATCTAACCGATTCATCGATGCGAACAGCACTTTTTCAACCAATTACGGCAGATAGTCCTTTTTTGGTCAATTTGGCTATAACCACTATGCTTGCACAATGGCAACACGTTGAACGAGACATGATTGCGTATGCAAAATGGGATAATAACGAACTAAATATTGTCAAGTTAGCCGAGAATAAAACACCAATATGGATTACTGACATTCATTCTGGCGACAAACCACATGAAGACAGTAATACGATTTCTAAAATAACAGAATTCTGCACAAAGCACAATATTCCTTCCTCTATGACAACAACATTGGATCACAGAGATATTGTACTTAGTGAAAGTATGATCCATTCTTTTGAACCAACCAGCTTATATTGTTACTCTGTAGGACGACAAATTGTTGAAGATAATTATAATACATCACAATCATTCTAAAAATTAAACCAAAATAATGCTAAATACGTCTGACACAAAATTATTAAAGCAAAAAGGAATTAGCTTGCAAGAAATAGAACAACAAATTGATAATTTCAAAAAAGGTTTTCCTTTTTTATCAATTAAAAAATCAGCAAGTATTGATGATGGTATTTTAAAATTAGAAACAACGGAAATTGAAAAATATTCGTCTTATTACGAGCAAGAAAAAGAAAAGATTGCTATATTAAAATTCGTTCCAGCCTCGGGAGCAGCAAGTCGAATGTTCAAAAAATTATTTGAATTTATCGATCAATACAACGATTCGCCCGAAGCATACGAACGCTTTACTTCTGACAAAAGCTTTCAATCGATGTATTATTTTTTTAAACATCTCGATTCATTTGCTTTTTATGGTGATTTGAAAAAAACAGGTAAAAACGATCAAGAAGTAGAGGAAAAATTACTTAAAAAACAATTTATAGATATTCTAAGTATATTACTTTATGCTGATGGTTTAAATTATGGTAATTTACCTAAAGGATTACTTAAATTTCATTCATACGGTAAAAACAACCGTACACCAGTAGAAGAACATTTATCGGAAGCAGGTCTGTATGCAAACAGTTTGGGAATCGCAAAACTGCATTTTACGGTTTCTCCCGAATTTATGGACGGTTTTCAAAATCACATTCTCGAAATTTTGCCATTTTTTGAAGAAAAGTATAAAGTAAAATATCAAATTGAGTTTTCGGTACAAAAAAGCAAAACGGACACCATTGCTGTTGATTTGAATAACCAAGCATTCAGAGATTCGTCTGATAATCTGGTGTTTCGCCCAGGTGGACACGGGGCATTGATCGAGAATTTGAATGAATTAGACGCAGATCTTATTTTTGTCAAAAACATCGATAATGTTGTTCCTGATAAATTAAAATCCGACACCGTTACGTACAAGAAAGCTCTTGCTGGCGTTTTACTCCACTACCAACAGCAATCTTTTAATTACTTAAATCAATTAGAATCAACATGTAGTGATTCACTTTTGATAGAAATAGAAGAATTTTTACAAACAAAATTATTCAGTACGCTCCCCGAATCGTATGCTGATTTTGATCGGAAAGCGAAAAGTTCCTTTCTATTCTCGAAGCTGAATCGCCCGATACGTGTGTGTGGCATGGTGAAAAACGAAGGAGAACCAGGCGGAGGTCCTTTTTGGGCACAAAATACAGACGGCAGCCAATCGTTACAAATTGTTGAAAGCTCGCAAATCAACTTAACAAATCCAAATTTTCAAGAAATGCTTGCTGCTTCAACACACTTTAATCCAGTTGATTTGGTCTGTGGAATAAAGAATTATTTTGGCGAAAAATTTGATCTTACTCAATTTGTTGATCCCAATACTGGCTTTATTACTGAAAAATCATTGAATGGCAAAACGCTGAAAGCCATGGAATTACCTGGTTTATGGAATGGCGCAATGGCAAACTGGAACACTATTTTTGTTGAAGTCCCAATCAGTACATTCAATCCCGTGAAAACGGTAAACGACCTGCTGCGAGAACAACACCAATAGGTCTTCGACTTTTTGATGTTGCTTACGCCTCTATGTAAACCACAACAGTTTTGTGATGTACAATTAATTTTGAAAAGTCTAAATTACAGACTTATTGATTACTGTAGTTTTACATAAGTACGTAAGGAACATCAAAAAAAACGAAATGCTATTCTCGAATAATATTAAGTAACTCTTCGGCTGAAATTTTACTACTTGTATCCGTTCCTTCGAGTAAATTATCCGCCAAATCACGCTTAAATTTATGTAATCCGATAATTTTTTCCTCTATCGCATTTTTTGTAACCAGTCGATAAATCGTAACAGGGCGTTTTTGCCCAATCCGATGCGCTCTGTCAGAGGCTTGATCTTCGATTGCAGGATTCCACCACGGATCGAGATGAATAACATAATCGGCAGCAGTAAGGTTAAGTCCCAGTCCTCCAGCCTTTAAGCTAATTAAAAAAACATCCTTTTTGCCTGCCTGAAATGCTTTTACACGCTCTTCACGCTGCTTTCCTGTCGTACTTCCGTCCAAATATTGGTATTCAATTTTTTCACTATCCAGTTTTTCTCTAATTATCGACAAAAAGCTTACAAATTGGCTAAAAACAAGAACTTTATGATTTCCACTAATTAAATTTTGTACTAATTAAAAAAAAACGTCAACTTTAGAACTCTCTATAACTGAGCTTCTTATAACCATTCGAGTATCGCAGCAAGCCTGTCGTAATTTGGTAATTTCCGCCAAAATTTTCAGATGCTTTTGTCCTCCAGTTTTATCATCATTTTCTATATTTTCGATAGCTTTCTCACGCAATGCTTCATAAAAAGCGGTTTCTTCTTTCGATTGTTCTACCGAAATTGTGATTTCTGTTTTTTCGGGTAATTCGTCGAGTACTTCGGTCTTTATCCTTCTGAGAATAAATGGTTTAATCATTTTTTTCAAATGTTTTCGACTTTCAAAATTTGAATGATTAATGTATTTCGACGAAAATTCGTCCAAAGCTCCAAGCAAGCCAGGATTAATGAAATTGAATAAATTCCACAATTCACCCAAATGATTTTGAATAGGCGTACCAGTCGTAATTATCTTAAAATCAGCCTGTAAATTCATTGCTGCTTTGGATGTTTTTGTTGCAGGATTTTTAATTGCTTGTGCTTCGTCTAAAATAATGGTATTCCATTTCTTATTAATGAATAAGTCTCTTTCGCTGTGCAGCAAGCCATAAGTAGCGATAATAACATCATAATTTTGTGCATTTTCGATGGTTTTTTTTCTATTTTTACCTCCAAACAAAATAGGATTCAAGGTAGGCGCAAATTTATTAATTTCTGCAATCCAGTTTCGAGCAACCGATGTGGGCGCAAATACCAATGATGCACCTTTTTCAGCTTTATCTATAAGAATAGCAATCGTTTGTATCGTTTTTCCCAAGCCCATGTCATCAGCCAAACAAGCACCTACGCCCCATTCTGCCAATTGTGCCAACCAATTAAAGCCTTCGACTTGATAATCTCGCAATTCTGCTTGCAATGTAGACGAAACTACGGGCTTAATATTTCGTGCATTTTGTAATTTTATTTTTTGTTCTTCCCAAGCCTTATCTACCTTAAAATCAGCTATTTCATCTTCCAATCCATCCAAAGCAGACGTAACAAATGGATGCAAACGAAGAGTAGATTTCTTTTTATCTAAAAAGTTATTTAATTCAAGTAAACGTTTCTTAAATTCTGCCGAAAGTGCGAGAAATTCACCATTTTTTAATTCAACAAAATTTCCTTTGCCTGCTTCTATTAAATCAAGTAATTCTCTGATATTCAGTACCAATTTAGAATCGACTTTCAATTTTCCATCAATCTCAAACCAGTCGTTCTTTTTACTTGCTTTCATCGAGAAGTTTTCAAAAGAAACAGCTTTTCTCATTTTAAACTTCTCTCCTTCAGGCCATTCAACTGTAATTGTTTTTTTAAGTGCTTCTAATTCAACAAGCAACTGCAAGCTTGTTTCGATGTCTTCAAACATGATTTCTTCTGAAAAATCACCATATTTCCTTATAGAAGGACAATTTTCAATAAAATCATGTAATTTTTCCTCTTCTTTCTTAAAATTCCTAGTTGTTTGCAGTTTTACACCATTAATTTCTGCAATCATTACTTCGCCTCCTTTTCCTGCTTTCAAGTAAGGAGCAGATTTTTTGAATGGCTTTACAAATAGCTCTAACTTAAGCCCTTCGCCATAAGGCAATAATTGTACACAAACCGAATTATCTGCTTTTATATTTTTAATGGATTTATCAACATGCTTAAAATCAGACACAACCGTCATTATTGAAGATAATCCAGAAACCGCCTCAGACAGCCTACTTTCTGACTCCAATGGGAAATTTTTCTTCGCTTTCAGTACGTTATATAATTGTACATGCTTATCCGTAATCACTACTACTTTGTATCGAGTCATCGTTTCTTTTTGTAAAACAACGCCTTTTGCATCAAAATCTACCGAAAAGTCAAGCTTAAAGCCATTACTCTTTTTACGAACAATCAATTCGGGTTCAGCAGCCACCAGATCCACACGTGCCTTCAGCTTATCGTCTAAAAACAGTAACTGGCTACCAATCAATGCTTTCAATAAATTATCTAAATTAAAATCATACTCACTACCATAATAATTTCCCGTTTTTCGCACTGTTGCTATTGCCCTCTTATCTTGCTCTGTAAAGCCTTGTGTCGTTCCTGTATAAAAACTTTTCAATGCAATATTACGCCCTTTTGACCAATGTCCACTTTTTCCTAATTTTTGCAATCTAGGCTGTACCGTTACATACCTATCAATGTCTAATATCCACACTATTCGTTCTGAGTTTTCTATTTTTTCTTTTGATTTTCCACCTGATATATCCATTAATATATCCAATGTTACATCCCAAGGATTTTGTCTTTCAATCAAATTCGTTAATCCATGCAGATTTGGAATTTCTTTACGATTTTCATCTCTTATTTTTATATAATTTTTTATTTTATAATCTAATTTAACAAATAAATCAGCAATAAAAAATACAAAAATTCTAAATTCTTTTCTTTCTTTTATTTCATTAAAATTTAATTCTAATAAAACTTTTTCTTGCTTCGAGAACTCTTG
>JAOZTL010000103.1 GCA_029942205.1 Bacteroidales bacterium
AAACAAAAAAATATTTTGAATTTATTTCGGGTATTTTGATATTAAATTGGTATAAATGCAACTTTTAGATAAAAATAGAGCGGTAAGTTATTTAAAAAAAAGTTGTTCTGAACTATTTTTTATTTATTGAACAATCTTTCTGCCATTTTCCTCTAAAATTAAAGAACATCGCTCAGGAAGATTGCAGCAATCATCCTGATTTTTGATTCTTTAATTTATTTTTATTGATAATAATAATAAAAAATTGCTTCTCCGCAAACGGTTTAAATCTAGCATTCTGATTTTTTCTTTTTTTATTGTAAAAAATTATGCATCAAACAGTTGCATTTTCTTTTTTTCTTCTATACATTTGCAAAAAGAAATTTAGTTCTTCCTTTCGTGTATTCATCTAATTAAGCTGATGAAATTTAATCATTCCATTAATCGGAGCGATTCATCGTCCTTAAAAAAGTTAAATTCCTCTCTGAGGAGTTTCATGTAATTATCTATCCTACAAAATAATTGCAAAAAGACAAGGTCTTCGACCTATTATGAGTGCTTATGCTCTTAATCTGTCTAATTATCCAGTTTCTCAGAAAAAAACAAGTATACATTATGAAACCAAAATTAAGCTTTTGGCAAATTTGGAACATGAGTTTCGGATTTCTCGGGATTCAATTCGGATTTGCCCTGCAAAACTCAAATGTCAGTAGAATATTTGAAACCCTCGGTGCAAAAATCGAAGATATTCCTATTTTATGGATAGCCGCACCAGTTACAGGATTGTTGATACAGCCCATTATCGGGTACATGAGCGACAATACTTGGGGACGATTCGGTCGGCGGCGACCATTTTTTCTTATCGGAGCTATTCTCGCATCTATCGCCTTATTTGTGATGCCCAATTCGCCAGTACTCTGGTTTGCGGCTGGTATGCTATGGATTATGGATGCATCCATAAACATTTCGATGGAGCCTTTTCGTGCTTTTGTAGGCGACATGCTGCCTGCCGAACAACGCACAAAGGGTTTTGCGATGCAAAGTTTTTTTATCGGAACTGGTGCTATTGTTGCCTCCATCCTACCCTACATTCTTACCAAATGGTTTGATGTAGCCAACACGGCAGCCGAAGGCGAAATTCCTCTATCCGTAAAATTGTCCTTTTATATTGGCGGTTTTATTTTTATTGCTGCTGTGGCCTGGACGGTTTTCCGCACCAAAGAATACTCGCCCGAAGAGCTAAAAGCATTTGAAGAACACGAAAATTCAAAAAAAGAAACAACTAGCAACAAAACTCAAAATTCGGCTAGTGAAAAAAATAAAGTAGGAGTCGTCGCCATTCTTTTAAGTGCTGCCTTAACTATTTTACTTTATTTCATTCATGTAGAAGATGAAGTATACATTTTATCATTAGGTATTGGGATGTTTGGGCTGATAGAAATTATAGCTGGAATGATTCAAAACAAAGGAAAAAATAGTGGGCTGGTAGAAGTTGTATCAGACCTAAACACAATGCCTAAAACAATGAAACAACTTGCTTTTGTTCAGTTTTTCTCATGGTTTGCGCTATTTGCCATGTGGATTTATACCACTTCTGCCGTTACCAGCCACATTTACGGAACAGCCGACACCACTTCTGCTCTCTACAATGAAGGCGCAAACTGGGTCAGTTTCAATTTTGGTATTTACAACGGATTTGCTGCCATTTTTGCTTTTGTGCTAATCTGGATTGCTCAAAAAACGAGCAGAAAAATGACACATGCCATTTCGCTCGTTATCGGCGGAATCAGCTTAGCTTCCATTTTTTTGGTAAGTGATCCCGATTTATTAATCGTTCCATTTATCGGTGTAGGGCTAGCATGGGCAAGCATTCTGGCAATGCCGTATGCCATACTCACAGGCTCATTACCTTCCAGCAAAATGGGAATTTACATGGGGATATTCAATTTCTTCATCGTGATTCCTCAGATTTTAGCTGCAAGTATTTTGGGCTATTTAGCCAAATCGGTCTTTGGTGGCGAAACGATTTATGTATTAATTTTAGGCGGAGTTTCGATGATTATAGCAGGAATACTCGTCGTTTTTGTTCAAGATAAAGCGAATAATGATGAATAAAAAAGAAATAAAAGCCTGTATTTTTGATCTGGATGGCGTAATTGTAGACACTGCCAAATACCATTATTTAGCGTGGAAACGCTTGGCTACCGAAATGGATTTTGACTTTACCGAGCAAGACAACGAGCGACTAAAAGGAATAAGTCGAATGGCTTCGCTAGATATTTTATTAGAAATAGGTAATAAAAACTTATCCGACAACGAAAAAGAAAAACTTGCGGCTAAAAAAAATGCGTGGTATGTCGATTACATCATAAAAATGGATACAACCGAAATTCTGCCTGGCGTACTTGATTTTATTACAGAATTGAAAGAAAAAAATATTAGAATAGCTCTCGGTTCTGCCAGCAAAAATGCCATGACGATCTTGACACAAATTCAGATTTTAGATTATTTCGATGCCATTATTGATGGAACAAAAGTAAATAATGCTAAACCCGACCCAGAAGTATTTCTTAAAGGAGCTGAGGCCTTGGGGATTGATCCAAAAAACTGCGTGGTATTTGAAGATGCCGAAGCTGGCGTAGAGGCTGCCATCAATGGCAAAATGAGATGCGTAGGTATCGGTTCGCCTGCGGTATTGGGAAAAGCAAATTTGGTTATTCCTGATTTTAATAATTTCTCATTACAACAATTAAATAACACTTTAGTAAAAGTAAAGCCTTTACCTTTTTGATATTGCTTATGCAAATCCATACGATTCAATGAAATACAGAATTATTAATGTGAGGCTTATTTTGCCACCCACTTATAAATATTAAAGACAATGAAACAATACATAAAATATAACCCTTGGAAAATAATTGAAAAAGGATTTACACCTTCTTATAACCAAATTTCGGAAAGTATTTTCAGTCTCGGAAATGGAAAAGGTGGACAACGTGCCAATTTTGAAGAAAATTATAGCGGACAAACACTACAAGGAAGCTACGTTGCAGGAGTTTATTATCCAGACAAAACACGGGTGGGCTGGTGGAAAAATGGCTATCCCGAATATTTTGCGAAAGTACTCAATGCGCCTACATGGATTGGTATCAAAACAAAAATAGAAGGCAAAGAGCTAGACTTGAATCAATGTAAAGTAATTGATTTTGAGCGGATTTTGGACATGAAACAAGGCTTTTTGCAACGAAATTTCATTGCCGAATTTGACGATGGAAAACAAATAAAAGTACAATCGACACGGTTCATGAGCCTCAAACGAGACGAAATTGGAGCGATTCGCTATTCGATCACACCGCTTAATTTTTCGGCTTCGGGCGAATTTATTTTGGATATTGATGCCGACATTGCCAATCAAGATTCTAATTATGATGAAAAATTCTGGATAGAAATAGAAAAATCAACATCCACCGATTTTACTTTTATTACGACTGCCACTAAAAAAACTCATTTTCAGGTTTGTACCGCAATGGATTACTCCATTCTGCAAGCAGGAAAAACGCATATTCTCAGTTCATTACAAAAAATAGAAACCGAAAAATACGTTGCACATAAGTTCAACTTGGAACTAAAAGAAAATATTGAAACGGTTATTTATAAGTATGCTGCCATCACATCGTCGATGTACGAAGCAGTAGAGAATTTAAGCAAAATGGCAAGCGCATTGCTCGACGAAGCAAAACACGATGGCTTCGAGAAATTACTGGAAGAACAACGCCTAGAATGGGCTAAAAAATGGAAAGAAAGCGACATTGTGATTGAAGGTGATGTGGCTGCACAGCAGGGTATTCGATATAATATTTTTCAATTAAACCAAACCTATTCGGGCAAAGACGAACGACTAAATATTGGTCCTAAAGGCTTTACTGGCGAAAAATATGGTGGAAGTACTTACTGGGACACCGAAGCGTTCTGCTTGCCTTTCTACTTGAGTACTGCCGATCAGAAAATTGCTCGTAACTTACTTGTATACAGACATAATCATTTGCAAAAAGCAATAGAAAATGCTCAAAAATTGGGTTTCAATCAAGGGGCAGCTCTCTATCCGATGGTTACGATGGATGGCGACGAATGCCACAACGAATGGGAAATTACTTTTGAAGAAATTCACCGAAACGGTGCAATTGCTTATGCTATTTATAATTACGTAAAATACACGGCAGATAAAAAGTATTTAGCAACACACGGACTGGAAGTATTGATTGCGATTTCACGCTTTTGGGCACAACGTGTGAATTTTTCGGAAGAAAAACAACAGTACGTTATGCTTGGCGTTACAGGACCTAATGAATACGAAAACAATATTAATAATAACTGGTACACCAATACGCTTGCCAAATGGACGCTTCAATACACCATGGAAGCTACGGATTATGTCAAAAATAATCATCCAGAAGCATTTCAATCAATTACAAAAAAAACAAATTTCGACAAAGCAAATGAGTTTGCGAAATGGAGCGAAATAGCCAAAAACATGTACTTTCCCGAAAATACGGAAAAAGGAATTTTCTTGCAGCAAGACGGTTTTTTGGACAAAGAACAATTGACCGTTGCCGATTTGCAAGCTAGCGACAGACCACTGAACCAAAATTGGTCGTGGGACAGAATCTTACGCTCCATTTTCATCAAACAAGCTGACGTTTTGCAAGGACTTTATTTCTTTGAAGAGGATTATGACATCAAAACCATTCGCCAAAATTATGAGTACTACGAAGCTCGCACGGTACACGAATCGTCTCTTTCATCATGCGTGCATTCTATTTTGGCAGCCAAATTAAACAAACAAAAAGAGGCTTACGAATTTTATCTAAATGCGGCACGCCTAGACCTAGACGATTACAATAACGACACCGAAGACGGCTTGCACATCACCAGCATGGGCGGTACGTGGATGAACATTGTACAAGGCTTTGGTGGAATGAGAATAAAAGAAAATCACCTTTCATTTCAGCCATTTATCCCCGAAGAATGGGAAAAATATTCGTTCCAAATTCGGTATCGGGAAAATTTATTACTTATCGATGTTCGTAAAAATAACGTGAAAATAAGCAATCAATCGGGGAAATCCGTTACTATCGAAATATTCAATCAAAAGTATAAGCTAGATGCCTTCAAAGCTATTGTGGTAGAAATGCAGCCTATCGAAATTTTAGCTTAAGGTCTTCGTCCTTTTTATGTTCCTTAATCAATGATTTATCAAAAAATAATTAGACAATTTTAGGTAAATAGTGAGGACTCTTAAATTTAATTATACATTTTTATATTCGTTAAAATAGCTCACAATTTCCATGTATAATTAGTTTAAGGTCTTCGACCTAAGTCTTCACCTTTTTTGATGTTCTCACGAGATCTTCGATCTTTTTGATGTTACTCACGCACGAGTAGAAATAATTATCAACTTAATTTAGCCCTTTACTTATTCTAACACGGTTAAGCACCAATTCTCATGAAAAAAAAAATACTACTTCTTTTATCGATACTACAAGTTTTCAATTTATTTGGTCAAGTTATTGTTTCTAATCCTTTTTTTTCGACAATAAACGATGACATTACCATCACGTTTGATGCCTCGCTAGGCAACCAAGCATTAAAAGATTTTACTGGCGACATTTACGCACACACGGGGCTAATCACGGCAAGCAGCACTAACGGTGGCGATTGGAAATACGTAAAAACTAGCTGGGGCGAAAATACGCATGAAACCAAATTAACCCGAATTAGTACCAATATTTACGAATTAAAAATAACGCCTAATTTAATCAGCTATTACGGCGTGCCTACCAGCGAGACGGTGTTGCAAATCGCATTTGTGTTTCGGAATACCGACGGTAGCAAACAAGGAAAAACGACGACAGGCAGCGATATTTTTTTAGACGTATACACAAACGGGCTAAACCTGAAAATAACAAGTCCGAGTGAAGCCCAAATTGTCCCTTTGAATACCGAAATAATCATTGAGGCGCAGGCATCGAATTCCGATGTACTTACTCTTTTTATTGATGAACAAAAAATAACGACAAGCAATACGCAAACGTTAAGCTACACGCATACGGCAAGCGTTGCAGGCGGGCACAACATTCGTGTGCAAGCCGAAGGATTGGGCGAAATAAAAAATGACGAAACATTTTATTTAATCGAACCAACAATAGAAATTGCAGAACTGCCTACGGGCATGCACGATGGCATCAATTACGTTGATAACCAAACGGTTACGCTGGTGCTTTATGCGCCTTACAAGCAAGAAGTATTTGTAATTGGCGATTTTAATAATTGGCAATTTGACGAAACTTATTACATGAAACGAACACCCGATGCCAAACGTTATTGGCTTACAATTTCGGGTTTAACTCCACAAAAAGAATATTTATTTCAATACCTAATCGACCGAAGCATCCGCATTGCCGATCCGTATACCGAAAAAGTAAGCGACCCATGGAACGACAAATACATCACTGCGGAAGTGTATCCGAATTTGATCGCTTATCCCGACCAAAAAACCAGCGGAATTGCCGCCTCGTTTCAAACCGCTCAAACACCTTATGCTTGGCAAACGACAAATTTTGTTGCTCCCAAAAAAGAAGATTTGGTGATTTATGAACTACACCTGAGAGACTACACCGCCAATGGCGACATCAAAACGGTGATGGACACACTCAATTATCTCGAAACTTTGGGGGTAAATGCGATAGAACTAATGCCGATCAACGAGTTTGAGGGCAACGACAGCTGGGGCTACAATCCGTCGTTTTATTTTGCTACCGACAAAGCTTACGGAACTAAAAATGACTACAAAGCATTTATCGACGAGTGCCACCGACGTGGGATTGCGGTTTTTATCGACATGGTGCTCAACCATTCGTATAGCCAATCGCCATTCCTACAAATGTATTTCAACGCTGCCGCTGGCGAGTACGGGCAACCACAATCCATTAATCCGTGGTACAACGAAACGTCGCCAAACACAAGCTACTCGTGGGGTTACGACTTCAATCACGAAAGCGAGCAAACCAAAACTTTGGTAGACAGTATTACGCATTTTTGGCTTACGGAGTATCAAGTGGATGGCTTCCGATTCGATTTTACCAAGGGATTCACCAATGTAGGCGGCGATGGCTGGACTTACGATGCATCACGAATTGCTATTTTGAAACGAATGGCTGATGAAATTTGGAAAGTAAAACCAGCAGCAACAGTCATTCTGGAGCATTTGGCGGATAATACCGAAGAAAAAGTTCTTGCCAACTATGGCATGTTATTGTGGGGAAATATTAATCATGCTTATAATCAATCAACCATGGGCTACGCCTCTGATGCTGATTTTTCATGGGCTTCGTACCAAAACAGAGGCTGGACACAAGCCAATTTAATCGCCTACATGGAAAGCCACGATGAGGAACGTCTAATGTATAAAAATCTCCAATGGGGAAACAAAAATGACAATTACGACATCACCAAATTATGGATTTCACTACAACGTATGGAACTTGCGGCGGCGTTTTATTTCACCATTCCTGGACCTAAAATGATTTGGCAGTTTGGCGAATTGGGCTACGATTACAGCATTGACCACAACGACCGTGTGGGGCGCAAACCCATTCGCTGGGATTATTTCGAAATCAGCGACCGCAAACGTTTGTATCAAGTGTATTCGGAACTAATCGGCTTGAAAAAAGAACTCGACGTTTTTGAAAGTTCCAATTATTCGTTATCGGTCAGTGGATTAACTAAACGTATGAAATTAAGCCATGCAGACATGAACATGATCGTTATTGGGAATTTTGGTATCGAGCCGCTAAGTATAAATCCTGATTTTCATTCGGTTGGTACGTGGTACGATTATTTTTCGGGAGAATCGATTGAAATCACCAACACTATCGACGAAATAAGCTTACAACCAGGCGAATACCGATTATACACCGATAAACAATTGAACAAGCCAGAGATAATTACATCCAAAATAGAAATTTTAACACAAAACATCCATATTTCGGTTTATCCGAATCCATCAAACGATATTTTCTCTATTAATTTTGACTTGATGAAGGCTGATTTTGTGCACGTTTCAATAATCGACAGCAATGGCAGATTGATTGAAACATTGAATAACAAAGAGCTTGCTGCGCATACCCAATATTTTACATGGAATGCAACGAAGATAGAGGCTGGTGTTTATTTTTTATTAATTCGTAACAGTAATGGATTAAGTACGCATCAACTAATTCTAAATTAAGCACTTATTTTGTCCAATTCCTTATCAACCAAAAAAAGAACAAACTATGTTGAAAAACGTCATTTTATTTTTATCGATTGCAATATTTTTAGTATCATGCAGTCAAGAACTAAAACCTCTAAAAATGCCTAAACAAAGCCATTTGGTAGGATTAGCTAGCCCTATTTTGCTAGATTTTGATGAAACTATTGTAACACTTACCGATTATTTTCCAAATATCAAAATAATCGATTCGATAGCTGTTCCTGAAGGAATTACGATGGAATTATCCGAAGATCAATCCGTATTGACACTAAAAAGCAACCCTACGCAATTAGCTGCATTAAGCACTTTAAACGTATGGATTGAGGGCTTTAGCTATCAAATTCTATTGAAGAAATCCGTTAAAATAAAATATAAATTCAGCTTTGATCCTCAAGGCAAAAAGTACGAAAAAGTACAATTAGCAGGCGAAATAAATGCTTGGAATCCAGCCAATACCAAATTAATCAAAAATGGCGAATTATGGGAAACCGAATTGATTCTAGCCACTGGCAACTACCAGTATCAAGTGGTTTTGGACGGAACTTGGATGCTTGACCCTACGGCTACCGACAGCATCGACAATGGCATGGGAGGCTACAACTCGTTGTTAAAAATAGGCGAATCGAACAGCAAACAGCCCCGTTTATTCAGCATTTCGGATAATAATGAGCAAATTAGTATTTCAGCAGAAAATAATTGTACCGAATTATT
>JAOZTL010000104.1 GCA_029942205.1 Bacteroidales bacterium
TCTTAAATAAAATTAAGAATGAGTAAAGTCACTACTTTTTTACGCTATCAATTATCTGTCTGTCATTTTGTTTCGAAAATGACTTATGGCTACGAATACGTGTATTGTATTAGACGTTTTATAGTACTTTTTTTTACTTGACAATCTTATCAAGTAAATATTTCGTCATTTTCCGTACATGACAAATCTACGTTAAAAACTGACAAAGATTATCGTTTATTTTCCAGATTCTTTCTTTTTTCAGTAATATTAATGTTATCTTTTGATACAAATGAATAAATAGAAGACCTTGAGCAACATCAGAAAGATCGAAAACCTTATTTTTTATCTAAAAACAGAATTGTTTCTTCCAATTGCGTTTTTGTATCCATATTTTTTTCTACTGCAAGTGCCGCTTTCAAATCAGCAATTGCCCAAGTATATTCAGCTTCTTTCAACAAGAACGCTGCATGCTTACGTACTCGTGCATCGCTATCACGCAGCAAACCGATATTCCAGCGAACAGCAGGACGTGAACGAATTTCATACAAATTACTCATAGATTCCATTTGAATTTCGGGACTTCCTTCTACCAATTTCCAGAAATTTTCTTTTTCGTAAGTTTTCCGTGCATTATCAAACAAAATGGCTGAGTCATTTAATTCAGGCTTTACCCATTTGGAGTCATACGAAATTCGTTCATTATTGGTCGAGAAACGCACCATGCGAGGAACCATCCAGCGCATTCCTGGTGTTGCTTCGGGATGCCCTGCAACGATACTGATTGCTCCTTTCCCATATTTTTCTATTAGTAAAAACGTTTTGCCTGGCGTAATTCCCGAGGGTATCCCCACGTTTGGATGAATATCGGTTTTGTAACGCCCTAGTTCGGTATAAGTCATCTGCAAGCTATCCACGGGAGCTAAAATAGGACCATCGTAATATTGCAAAAAGAGACTCTGCCCTACCAACTCAGGAAATAGCTCTTCGCCTTTTTCGTTCAATGTAAATTCGACCAAGCCACGCCCTCTGGCATAATGCGCTCTATCGATATTTTTGGCACTAGCCATAGCCAAGCTCGGGTAAGTGGGCGTACTACTAAGCAAATAGCCGCCTGCACAAATTCCGATGACGGCTTTATTTTCTTGTTTTGCAAAACTACGAACTGCCTCTTGGGCTAATTTGCCTAAATTATTCAGTTCTTTACTGCCGCTACCGCCTGGGAAAATAATGGCATCATAAGCATCCAATTTGCCTGCTACCATGTCGCTTGCATGTATTACTGACGGTGCTATTCCGCTGTCTATTTTCAATGCTTCCATCGTTTCGAGTACGCAAGTTACGCTCGCACCATCGCCGTCAAAAACTCCTACAACGATCTTTTGTTCCGTATTTTCTTCCGTATCGCTTAACTCTGCCTGCGAACATGAAAAAAACATACTCGCTAAGGCTATTAATAAAATTAATTGTTTCATTTTTCTATCATTTGTAAGGTCATCGACCTTAAGTTGTTAAAATTTAATCCTAACTATTTATCCCTAATCACAACCCTACTAAATTATCTATTGAAAAAAGACATGAATAATCTTATTAAGTAGGTCGAAAACCTTACTCAATTAATAATAAACAGTTAGTAATTTACTTTCGCCTTGTTTATTACAATAGTTCACACCAGTGTGTAAACAACATCAAAAAGGTCAAAAACCTTACAATTTCATATCAAAACTTTTCGCATACGTTTTTCTAACATACTGATCCAGCCAGTTGTAATACTGCTTTATTTCCGATTGCGAAATTTTACCATTACGCCAAGTGTTTAATTTTTCATACGTTTGTTTGAAAATTTCGTTTTCGTAAGGTGCTAAAAGCTGCATCATCCCTGTTTTATCTGCATTCACCAAGGTATTTACATTGATGTAGTAAGCTTCATTTTTACCCCAACGGATAGGCAAACAGTTTTTCTTTAATTGCAATGCCGCATGACAAATTGGCGAGTCATCTAATTCTTTTTTATAACGGAGCAATTCGGGAATATCTTTTCCGCCTTTTATCCAAGTAGGTATAACAACCGACGTTAGTGGAAATCCAACAACCGCCCAAAGTGTGGTGTAATCAGGCGATTCACCTTTTTTGACACCTTCCACTACTACCGACGACGATGAACCTGTGCGAGGAATGAAATCACGAAAGTGGTGATACGCAGGCGTATTAGCAGGTAAATGGCGATAATCGAAAAGTAAATCATCACCTGTAAGTGAATGTTTTAAGCTATGCGATATATTTTGAAGAATGTATTGTGCATTAAATTTATTTGTCGAAAAGCCTTCATAAAATAATTTATCGGCCGTGCGATAGCGAATGTAACCACTCCCCAAACCAATTTTGCCTGTATAGGAATAATTGGCTCGTATAATATAACCAAAAGGTGCTATGGCAGGGTCGTTTACATCTATTTTCTCAAATTTACGATGCCCCAATTCATAATACGCTGCTCCGCCATCGGCATCAATCACACCAAAATTTGCTTCCAAACCCGTAGGTAGTGCCAATTCGGATAATAGTTTCTCAAAATCAGCTAAATTGGCACAATTAGCCAATGCTTTTTTCATTATTCGTCCTTCTAATCCTGTTAATTTTGCGGTATCGCCTGCATTCAAATTATACGATGCCGAATTCATAATCGCAAAGCCTTCACTATTCATCCCGATCCAAACACTTTTGTGCTTATAATCTTTTGAATTGATTAAACCCATGTAAGTATACTTTCCTTCGGTAAAATAATGAATACTATTATTCACTGACCAAGTATCACGATGTTTCCAAAGTAAAGGACGACCATCGACCGTATATTTTCCTGATATAATGGCAGTAGTACATGCTTCTATATTCCAACTGGAAAATACAAATGCTACTAATAAAAATAATATGCTAATCTTTTTCATAATTATTTGTTTTATTTATTTGTAGTAAGGAATTGTTCCAAAATAACTTGACGGTTTTAACTTGTTAAAAAACAAAATAACGTCGTTTAAAATTGTCAATTTATTCCATCACAATCCCTAAGGTCTTCGACCTATTTTGATATTGCTTTTAGGCTTAAATCTAAACTGCTGATTTGGTGGGTCAATGCACCTACCGACACATAATCGACACCAGCCAAAGCATAGCTACGGATGGTTTCGAGCCTAATTTGTCCCGACGATTCGGTTTCATACCGTTTATTGATAAGCTCTACGGCTATTTTGCTTTGTTCGGGCGTAAAATTATCGAGCATAATCCTGTCTACCTTGCCATAATCGAGTACTTGATTCAGCTCGTCCATATTTCTTACTTCAATTTCTATTTTCAAGTTTCGCTGCTCTGCTTTCAGGTACTTTTGTGTCGATTCAATGGCTTGTGAAATACCACCTGCAAAATCCACGTGATTGTCTTTTATCATAATCATATCAAACAATCCGAAACGATGGTTTTCTCCTCCTCCTATTTTAACGGCCATTTTTTCGAGCATTCGCATACCTGGCGTTGTTTTTCGTGTGTCTAACACTTTGGTCGCCAGCCCTTCTAGTTCTTTAACATAGCGGTTGGTTTCTGTCGCAATGCCACTCATTCGTTGTATGATGTTTAAAACCAAACGCTCGGCCAATAAAATCCGTTGACTGTTTCCTTGAACTCGAAAAGCAATGTCGCCCTTTTTTATAGCCACACCATCGGCTAATAAAATATCTACTCGTAAATTGGGATCGATCAATTCAAAGACTCGCTTGGCTATCTCGATGCCTGCCAAAATACCGTCCTGTTTTACTAATAACTGGCTCGTTCCTTCTTTGTGTGCAGGAATACATGCTAGCGAAGTGTGATCGCCATCGCCAATGTCTTCTTTTATTGCTAATCGAATAAATTCGTCTAATTGTGTTTTGTCCATTATGAATTTTGTAAGGTGTTCGCCCTTTTTGATGTTGCAAACAAAGATAAAAATTAATTCTTAATTTTTTGTGTATTTGAGTTTTTCTTAAGAGTTCAAGTTTTTTGATGCTGCTTACACACCTGTGTAAAACCATTTCAATCAATAACTTATCGAACATGAAAAAGATCGAAGACCTTACTAAAAAAACGATAAGGTTTTTCAATTAATAAAGTGTACCTTTGAACTAGGGTATTTGCCTCACTTTTGTATAATAATAATTCAAACACACACAACATTAAAGCACATGAAAAATAAATGGACAACCGCAAATATTCCTAATTTAGAAGGAAAAATAATTATTGTAACTGGCGGTAACAGCGGTCTAGGCTACGAATCGGTAAAAGCATTGGCAGAAAAAGGTGCGGAAGTGATTTTGGCTAGCCGATCGGTAACTAAAGGAGAGGCAGCAAAAATACAAATTGGTACTACCAAAGGAAAAATTGAAATAATGCCTCTCGACTTGCAAGATTTTGCATCAATTAAACAATTTGCAAGCAATTTTATCAAAAAATACGATCGTTTGGATGTGCTTCTCAATAATGCAGGAATTATGACTACACCTTATTTTAAAACCAAAGACAATCTGGAAGGACAAATGGGCACCAATCATTTTGGACATTTTATGCTAACAGGATTATTGTTTGATCGACTAAAAAATACGCCTGAATCACGTGTTGTTAATGTAAGTAGCATGGCTCACAAACAAGGGAAAATGAATTTTGATAATCTTTTATTTGAAAACGGAAAAGGTTACAGTCCATTAAAATCTTATAGTCGTTCAAAACTATCCAACTTACTGTTTACCTACGAACTGCAACGAAAGATAGAAACGAATGCAATTAACAGCATGTCCGTTTCGGCTCACCCTGGCGTATCGAGTACAAATTTAAGCCGCCACCTCGAAAACAAATTCTTATTCAAAATTCTGAACCCAATCGTTCAGTTTTTTATTCAAAATGCCGCACAAGGAGCGTTACCTCAAATACGTGCAGCCGTTGATAAACAAGTGAAAGGCGGAGAATATTATGGCCCTTCGGGATTTAATGAAATGACTGGCGACCCTGTTTTAGTCCAATCAAATAAAGCTTCGCACAACATGGAGCATGCTCATAAACTATGGAATATTTCAGAAAAAATAACAAATCTTCGTTTCTTTACAAACGAATAAGATCTTCGACCTGATTGATGTTGCTTATGCAATTCTATAAATACATGATTAATTCTGTTCACTTAATTATACTTTATAAAATTAGAACTTACTGTTAATCAACTTGACAATTTATTGATTACGTCTTTTTTCACAAGTGCACAAGCAACATGAAAAAAGACTTCGACCTTACTTAATATAAATTTATGTCTGAAAAAACAAACAAAAAATCGTTCGATTTACGAGAAAATGGAAATTTAACTGTGGATACCATCACAGGAATAACCGATATTGTAGAAGCTCTACATGCAAAAATAATTAGCTTGGGAGGACTTCTCAATACAGCGGACAACAACCGAACGAAAGGTATTACGGGCATGGTTTATCGGATTATCCGTTCGCTTACCAAATTGTTTGGCGGCGGAGTGGATGCTTTGCTCGACAAACTAATCGTGGAGCTGAAAACCAAGGAATCATCCTTCGGGCGAGAAGCTGTTCTGTCGGCTCTCAATGGCGTATTGGGCGATTACTTGATAACTAAAAATAATACTCTCGCCATTCCAATGACATTTCGTAAGGACGGAAAGCCTGCAAATATTCAAACTATTGCAAATGAACTAAAACAATCTGACGGGAAACTGTTGCTATTGGTACACGGATCGTGTATGAACGATTTGCAATGGAATAGGCAAGAACACAACCATGGTGAGGCGTTGGCTAAAGAAATGGGATTTGTTCCTATTTATTTGCATTATAATACAGGGCTACATGTTTCTGAAAACGGGAGAGCATTTTCATTACAAATAGAAACTCTCATGAAACAATTGCCACAAACAAGCGAATTGTTTATTTTGGGACATAGCATGGGAGGACTTATTACTCGAAGTGCCTGCTATTATGCTCAAACAAATAATAATGCATGGCTGAAAAGCCTCAAAAAAATAGTGTTTTTAGGTACACCGCATCATGGTGCGCCTCTCGAAAAAGGAGGCAATTGGATTGATCTTATTCTGGATGCCAATCCGTATAGTGCGCCGTTTTCACGTTTAGGAAAAATCCGTAGCTGTGGAATTACTGACATGCGCTATGGCAATATTACCGATCAAGATTGGACGGGGCGAGACCGATTTAAAGACCAAGGCGATGCTCGCATTCCTGTGCCGCTACCCCAAAATGTGGTGTGCTATACTATCGCAGCAACGCTTGC
The DNA here is from genome assembly GCA_029942205.1 of Bacteroidales bacterium. Taxonomy (GTDB): domain Bacteria; phylum Bacteroidota; class Bacteroidia; order Bacteroidales; family JAOZTL01; genus JAOZTL01. Next base: position 6,298 of record JAOZTL010000104.1, read on the forward strand.
CAAAGAATCATCCAAAATTGGAGATAAGCTAATCGGCGACGGACTTGTTACTCTCGAAAGTGCTTTGGGAAAACATAAAAATTCGGCATTTAATCTTGCATTTCCTGTCGAAAATCAACGAATCATACGAAATATAGGACATACCGATTTGCTCAACAACTCGGAAGTGTATAAAATAATAAAAGAATGGATAAGCTGAAATTAATTATTCAATAATAATAATGAACAATTCAATAAATTACATGAAATTAAATACAAGTATTTCTTTTTTGAAACTATTTTTTATCATTTTATTTACTCCAACAATGTTTATTGCTTGTAGCGATAAGAATAAGCAAATAGAACCCATAGCACCCATTATTCATTCGGATTATACTACCGATGGATTAAGCATTTCCTTGAATATTTCGGTTACGCCAGCAGAGCATGCCATCAAACGAGTAAACATCTATTGGGGAGCAAAAGGAGTAGTAAACTATATCATTCTGAAAGATTTTGAATCCATCCATAGAACCAACAGCTACTTACAAGCTGGCGAATATGACATAGCCATTTTAACTGTTGATGAATTAAACAATACTTTCAGCGATACGGTAACGGTACAAGTGGATTTTAATGAAACTTCGCTTGCAGGTATTCGAGAAAATATGTACAAAACAAATGATGATGAATTATTAATATTAACCATCAATTTGCATACGTACCAAGAAACACAACAAAACGAAAAATTCCGATTAGTGGCGGATGCTATTGCCAAGCTGGATATCGATTTTGTATTGTTTCAAGAATGTGCTCAAAATAAAAATATGCCAATCGTAGATGGAATAATTCGTCAAGACAACATGGCATTACTCATCACCAAAGATATTACAGATAGGTATCAAGTAGATTATAATTTTGTGTGGGACTGGGCACATTATGGCTGGACGATTTGGGAGGAAGGCGTAGCAATACTATCCAAACATACACTGCTGGAAAACGAAAGTAGGTACGTTTCCTTAGGCACAAGTACGAGCAATATCGAATCACGAAAAATTATTTATGGAGCTTACCAATTACCGAATGGCAATCGTATAAATCTATTTTCGGTACACACACATTGGCGGCTTTCCGAAACCGATCAGGAACAAAACCAACAAATAGCAAACATTATACAAATGGCTGATGAAAAAACGGCTCTTGCCCCTGCTGCATTTCTTCTGGTAGGTGGCGATTTTAATGCCAATGCTACCAGTGAATTTCCATGGAACGAAGCATATACGAATATGATGCAAAATGGTAATTTTACCGATTCATTTCTCGAAGCAAATCCCGATGCCAACAGCAACCCAAACGGATACAACACCGTTAAAGGCGATTTTCCTGGAAGAATTGATTATATTTTTGTTCGTCAGCATGCTGATTACGAAATTGTGGATGCACAAATTTTATTCAAACCAGACGTAATTGGTCAAGTATCTGATCATTATGGTGTTTTGACAAAAATACGACTGGTGCAGTAAATTGACTCCTAAATTTAAAGAATAAAAAGAAGCAATAAATAAAATTATGATAACAAACGACAAAACTGCCGTTGAAAACATTCATAAACATTTAAGGAACATAAATTAAATAATATATCACAGTTATACTCGTTTATTTGTCCTTTAACTTCCTTAAAAAAATCCTTTAATAGCGATGCTATTGGCAGATTTTTTAAGTCGTTAAAGAACAAAGCAACTTCACCTAATATTATAGTTTATTTAATTTATGTTCCTTAGCGGCCAGAAACTGCATAAGCAAGAGACCCTACTTCCTGACATTTAATAAAGCCATATAACGTAGCAAAAGCGCATTGCTTTCTATTTCGTTCAAAATAACAAACACTAAGCTTACATTTTTATGCTCAAACATATAATATTCCCACGGAACGATTTCGCCATAGTCAGGAATAATGTGATCGCTTGTATTCAATAATAGCTGTGCTTGATCTGCCACCATAAAGATACTCTCGTGCTCTACAATAAACTCCCTATGCTTATCCAATGTAGCTTTCAGCCGATTATTTTCTTGTTCCAAAATTAATATCTGACCTGTAATATCCCTGTTTTCAAGCTGTTTGGCATTCAATTGGCTAATTTCATCCACTCCAGCGGCTTCGAGCAAACTCATTTTTATGCTTTCGGTCGTTTGAACAATGTCCTCGGATTGTTTGATAAATTGATCGACAATTGCTTTCCTTTCGCTTTCCAGCGCTGGGAGTACAAGTTCAAAATCACTCGTTACTTGTCGGCTTTTTGTTTGTGTTTCGATGAATGTTCGGTCAAAATCAACCACCTCTGCCGAGCGTGGCATCATGCCTTGGATTCCTACCGCTAACACTACAACCGTTAAGATCATGTAATCGATTGCCCGAAATGCATTTTCGGGTTTCTCTTTTTTTAGTGCCGATGTAATCGAAAAGATAAATAAAAGAATGGCAAGAATAATAAAACCTGGATAGAATAAGACATTAGCACCAGGCCAATGAAGAATCTTAAACAAACTACCAACAGATAATAACTCCAGCGAAAATCCACCAACGATTATAAAAGACAAATTCATTCCTGTTTTTATGGAACTGACGATGTACATAATAATAAAAAAGGGAACTCCCCCTCCCAAGCTTATCAATAATAAAATACTTGCTCCAGGC
>JAOZTL010000105.1:0-5733 GCA_029942205.1 Bacteroidales bacterium
CTACAAAGCATGGATCGCCAAAACTTTCGCCATGGTATGCATTTTCTGTCTGATCGTCCACATTTCCCTCAAAAGGGTAATAGGCAACCAGTCCGTCGGTAGGTATTTTGTCGGTACATGAATAAAATACAAACAAAGAGATTACAAAAAATAAGGAATATCGCTTTTTCATAGGTTAAATATTTAAGGTCTTCAATTGGTGTGATTAATTCTACATTACGAAGTTATAAACCTCTGTTAAACCATTTAATTATTGTTTTATGATGATAATAAAAGTAAAAAGCACATTAAAAAGGTCGAAGACCTTAAGTAGGTGGACAAAATTAAGTTGCTAATGATTTATTCATAAATTATTGATTAAGAAAATTTTTCCACTAGAGCGTAAGCAACATCAAGAAAGGTCGAAGACCTTGGGTCCTGCGCCTACTTTATCGTGTATTACTTGTTTTTGATAACAGAACGATTCTAGTTCCTCATGAATGAATGCATGAATTTCAGTTTCAGCCGATTCTGGATATAATAAATGAATATTAGGACCTGCATCTAAAGTAAAAGCAATTGGAATTTTTTTTCGTTCACGGTAGTAGCTAATTCGGTGAATAATTTCCAAGGTTTCGGGTTTCATTAATAAAAACCATGGTTTGGAAGTCATCATCATCGCATGCAGGCTGAGAGCTTCGTTTTCTACAATTTGAACAAATTCGGTTTGATTACCTGTTTGCAAAGCCATTTGTAGCTTTTTCAGGTTTTGATCGGCTTGCGCAAAGCGAGCATGTTCAAAATCATGTTCATGCATGAGCGAATGCCCAATGGTGCTCGATACCGCTTTGATGCCATCACTAACGATGAGTATGCTGTCTCGATAGCTCGCAAAAACGGGATGAATCTCCGTATTGACAGGAATGGCGTATTCGTTGGCAGTTTGTTGGTACCAGTTTGTTTCGCCCCAAAGCACCGCACCTCCATATACCGATCGTGCAGCACTTCCCGACCCTAAGCGAGCCAAGCAAGAAGCTGTTTGAAAAAACTCACGTGGCAATGGTTCGTATTTTTCGGCTATCGAGCAAAGTCCGAGAGCAATAGCACTAAACCCCGAAGCCGACGATGCAATGCCTGCCGAATGCGGAAAGGTATTTTCTGTTTCGATACGTAACTCCAAGTCGTTTAGTGCAGGTAACGTTTCTACAATGCGGTCGAGGTATTTAGCAATTCGTAGCTGAAACGCTTCGTTGCTTTGTCCTTTTAACTGAAAATCAAGCAATAATTGATCGCTTTGTCGTTTGCGAAAAAAAATAGTTGTTTGGCTATACGATTTATCAAGCGTGAAGCTAATAGACGCATTCCGAGGCAGTTGCTGTCCATATTTTCCCCAGTATTTGACCAATGCAATATTCGATGGGCTTTTCCAGCAGACGCTATTCCAATTCATTTCGGTATTCATATTCTTCATAAATTAAGGTCATCGACCAGTCCTGATAGGCTTTTGTTCAGCTGCGCTTTTCAGTATCTGATCGAAACGAAAAAGGGTGTGCATATTTTTCTCAATTAATATTTTCTGTAATTCAGCCATTGAATGCTTCCATGTAATCATGACGAAATCGCCACCCCAAGCTCCCAATGATTTTATTTCGCCATCAAAGTTACGGAAACTTTTTTCTTTAATAGGCATTTCGCCTAATATTTTTCCCGTAATTTGTTCATGTTCTACAACAATCTGGTTAAAATCGGATAGCTTTTTTGCATGCAGCATTTCCTGTGTAAGCATTGTTACTTGGGATACTGCCGATTGGTCGGTTTCTTTTTGCAGATAACGAGCAATGCTTGTCTCCGAGTTTTGTTTTTGCCCTAAATAAGCAAAATAAATCTGGTTTTTGAATGTAGGTGCAAAGGATACGGGAGTTATTTTGGGTTGATCTTGTTGCAATTCGTACAAAATCGCAGATTGAGCACGTGCGCAAGCAATGTCGTAGCCCGAGCCTTTTGATACTTTTCGTAAAAGAAGGAATGGATCTACATTAGACACGTAAGCAACATTGGAGATAAGCGACGAGCTTGTACCTAATCCCCATTCCATCGGAAAATTGATGGAGCAGGCGACTTTGCTGGATTGTATTTTAGCAATAAATTCGGGATTCAGGTCGATAGTTGCAGCTAGTAGTTTTTGAATAACGTGTGCTGTTGCTTTGTCGTTTGTTTCCAGAATAGCTAATGAATTGGAAAAACGGGCACGAAACCATAAGTTTCCTTCCACGTGAGTCTGCCATAGAATGGATTGGCTATCAATTTGCGTTTCTACCGTGATGGATTGCCCGAAATGCGTAGGAACAGCCAAAGCCTGAGCTCCTTGCAGCACCAAATACTCAGCAGTGAGTAGTAATTTTCCATTAGAAAAAAAGTGCTGCATAAGTCATTTCGTAGGTGAACAAAATTAAGTTTTTTTTTAATTGAGCGTGAGCAACATCAAGTAGGTCGAAGACCTAGTTTCGTAATTCTTTGATAACAGTGCTAGCAGAGTTGAAAGAAACCTTTTCAGTTTTGAAATGTTCCAGCACTTGACGTTTTTCGTCTTCGGTAGCATCAAAGCTATTCAGAATATTTGACAAGTGCATTTTCATGTGTCCCCATTGTATTCCTTTGGTGATTAAGGTACGTATAGCACCAAAATTATTAGCCAGCCCCGCCGCCGCCGCTATTTCCATTAGTTTTTCGGCATTTGGGTTATCCAGCAATTCGAGCGATCGTTTGGCAAGTGGGTGTAAAGAAGTCAGACCACCGATAGTTCCCATCGCCATTGGTATCACGAGTGAGTATCGGAATTTACCATTTTCAATTTTAATGTCGGTTAAGCTTTCGTATTTTCCATTTCGGCAGGCGTAAGCATGTCCACAAGCTTCGATGGCTCTAAAATCGTTGCCTGTAGCGAGAGCCACGGCATCGATTCCGTTAAATATTCCTTTGTTGTGTGTCGTAGCACGGTACACGTCTACTTTGGCAATTTGTACTGCTTTTTCAAATTTCCAAACAAACTCTTCGGCAGTCAGTCGGTTATCAATCGTTTCAAATTCGCTAATGTCGCATTCCACGTAACACTCCACGGCACAGTTTGGTGTATAATTCGATAAAATAGACATAATGATGTGCACTCCTTTTTCCGATTCTGAAAAGTCGGTGTTCGCTTCGATATAGAAACCCAGCTCGTTGGCAAACTCTTCGAGGCACGAATTGATAAAATTAGCACCCATGGAGTCTACTGTTTCAAAAGTAGCTTTGAGTTGGTAGTAGTCGTCTATTTGGTTGGTGAAGTCGATTAGTTCAATATCCATAATACCACCGCCACGTTTTTGCATGTTTGCGGTAATAAACTCTGAGTTTTTAATCAATCGCTTTTTGATTGCAGGCATGTGTTGGCGGAGTTTATCGCCATCACCTTTCCATATAAAATGTACTTGCCCTTCTTTGGTTGTAGAAATGATGCGTGTATGAAAACCGCCACGAGTAGACCAAAACTTGGCACTATTACCGGCGGCAGCTACTACTGAGCTTTCCTCGATCACCATAGGGATGTGGTAAATTTGTTGATTAATTAATAAATTAGGAGCAACACTGTAAGGAAGAAAAAAGTTAGAAATGGTGTTTTCGCTAAAATCATCAAAAAGTTTCTGAATGTTTAAATCTTTGTGCCAAAAAGATTGTAATTGATTTTTTATTTCCTTCTTATCGTCAAAGTAGTTCGTTATTTTTTCTATCTTTTGGGATTTAGAAAGTTTGGAAAACCTATTAATTATTTCTTTGTCTTTTTTCACTGGATAATAAATTTGATTTGAAGTCTTTCTTTTTGTTTATTAATACAGAGCTTGTGTGGCTAAGTTCTTATTTTAAAAAAAAGAGACATTTTATTTAATTAAGTAGTTATATGTAATTAAGCAAAACTTTTAAAATTACTTGTAAGTTATTGATTTGCACAAGTGAGTAAGCAACATTAAATAGCACGAAGTGCTTATTTATAAATGTATTGCATAAGTGCGCAAATGATCTGCCAAGTAGAAGTCCTTACTTATTTTGTCGGCACAAAATTAACTATTTTTTATGATTTTCGTATACGCAAAAAACCAAAAGCAAGTTCCAAGCCACGAATTTGGTGTTTTAAATATTGCTGCAAACTGGTATAATCCTGTTTGGCATACCAAAGCAGAGCAGAACCCTGTCCGTATACGGCTTTAAACTTTGATTTTTGAATGGCATAATAACCATCTAAAAAATGGGGAATACCTCCCGAAATGATTAATTGCAAATCGTTAGTTGGTGGGGTTTGCTCAAAAATACGATTGGTGGTATGCAACATGTCGATTGCCGAATGCCCAACATGCGCCATGTTGAGATAAGTTTCGTGTGCTTGTTCGGTATTTCGGAGCAATTCTAGTTTACTGAAATTAGTGCCACCAAAAGCGGCGAAGTCAATGGCTTGTATATTCATTTTGCTTAGTTCCTGCAAGCTTTGTGGTCCTATGCCTTGCCCTACTTCTTTGACGATAATGGGATAATTGGCAGTAGGAATAAATTCGTTTAACAAATCGATAGGAGCAATGCTGAGCATGTCGCCTTCTGGCTGAAAAGCTTCTTGCAGCGGATTGATATGAATAATCAACCCATCGGTTTTTAATTTATTCACAATCTGATGAACAGGGCTGAAATCGTGCTGAAGAAAAGCTTTTTCTATTTGGCTAATGCCGATGTTGGCGTACAAAGGCAGATCGTTACCAACAATTGGTCGCATGTCAAAATCAGCCAAACAGCTGTTGCTATCCAGTAAGCAACGGCATGAACCTAAGCCCATCCCAAGCCCAAACTCGTGAGCAGCCCGTGCAAGGTTTTTGTTGATTTTATGAGCCAACTGTGTGCCACCTGTCATGCTCGAAATCCAAATTGGTGCACGTAGTTTTTTTCCAAGAAAAACCGTTTCTGGTATTTTTGCATCTGCATGCGAGCGAATAAGCGGCTCGTAGTCGAAGCGGCTATCGTTCTGTATGCTATTTATTTGCGATTCGTAAGCTAATGCGATGTGGTCTGCTTTTCGGTTTTCCATTTTTATTGATCAGAGCAAAAGAAAAAGTTTTGCACAAGTACAAAAGCAACATTAAAAGTACGAAATACTTTGCCAAAGAAACTGATTTGAGAATCTTTGGCAAAGTTTATCGAAGATTTAACGTTACAGTAATTCAGCCAATTCGTCTGTTAATTCCAAATCGTGATACACGTTTTGTACATCATCATCCTCTTCAAAGACTTCGATTATTTTCATTACTTTTTGTGCGGTATTCAGATCGATTATTTTGGTCGAATTAGGAATCCGTTGTAGCTCTTGGCTATCGGCTTCGATGGTTAATTCTTCCAGTTTTTTCTGCATATTCCCAAAGTCCTCCATGGCTGTGGTCAGAATTAGTTTGTCCTCAATCTCTTCCATGTCTTCTAGTCCAGCATCGATGAGTTCAAGTTCAAGTTCTTCGATGTTGTGCTCGTTTTTCGGAATAGTAAATATACCTTTGCGATCGAATAAGAAACTAAGCGAGCCATTCTTGCCAAGTGTGCCGCCTCTTTTGTTGAAAATAGCACGCACGTTGCTCACTGTTCGCTGATTATTGTCGGTAAGACATTCAACAAAAACACCTATGCCGCCAGGAGTTGTTCCTTCAAAAGTTACTTCTTGGTAATTGCTTCCATCGCTTTCTGCTTTAT
>JAOZTL010000105.1:5743-8952 GCA_029942205.1 Bacteroidales bacterium
ATTTATTGATAGCACGTGTTACGTTATCCTTGGGCATGTTTGCGCCTCGGGCATTGGATACGGCTAGGCGTAAGCGAGGGTTCATTTCGGGATCGGAGCTACCGCCTTCTTTTACCGCTACGGTGATTTCTTTTACCAAGCGAGAGAATATTTTGGAGCGTTTAGCGTCAAGTGCGCCTTTTTTTCTTTTTATGGTAGACCATTTACTGTGTCCAGACATGTTTTGTTTGATTAAAAATGAATAAGTACTACGACAAAAGTTTTTCGGTATTTATCTTTTGTTCTATTAATAGTAAGGGCTTCGATTTTTCTTAAGATCGAAGACAACTTAAAGTTGTTCATGCAAAGGTAGTTTTTTGTATGGATTTATCAAATATCTTTTCAGAGGAATCTTAGCTATACTTAAGTGAACTTGGTTTATAGTATCTGTTCGACCGCTCCAATCGGTCATACGAGTAATCGTATCAATAAAAAAACCGAAAATCAATTTCATTTCCGAATAAATAAAATTTTGGAGTTCTTGTTTTATTTGTACTTTTGTTTTTCATTAGACAAGGGATAAATGTGGCGTATTTTTTTTATTTTGATAGCATTGGTAGCCTGCCAAAACCAGGCAACACTGCCCGAAGCAGAACTTCATACACGCACCGATTCTGTTAGTTACAGTTTGGGCGTAAATATGGCAAATAATCTGAAAGAGCGAGGCTTTGAGCAAGTAAATCCCTTGCTTGTGGCGCAGGCGATGGACGATATTTTGCAACAATCGGATGCACAGATTAGTAATGAACAATCGATCGTGATCTTGCAGCATTATGTACAAGGACTCGAAAAAAAGCAAAGCGAGCGCAATTTGGATTTGGAGAAAGAGTTTTTGCTTAATAATAGAAAAAAAACAGGCGTAGAGGAGCTGGCTAGCGGTTTGCAGTACAAAGTATTGGAGGCTGGCAGTGGCGAGAAGCCTAGTTTGGAGAGTAGCGTGAGCGTGCATTATCGTGCGATGTTTATTAATGGAAAAGTATACCGAAGTTCGCTAGAGCGTGGTGTGCTGTACCATTTTGCGATAGCCGACGAAATAGCTGCTTGGCAAGAGGCATTGCCCATGATGAATGAAGGTGCAAAGTGGCGTTTGTTTGTGCCTGCTCGTCTGGCTTATGGTGCTAATCCGACTCGAACCCAGGCTATTGCACCAAATAAAACCTTAATCATGGATATTGAATTAATAGAAGTAGATCTTTGATGTTTTTTGACCTTACAATGGTTTGATAGGAAGTGAATAAGTCGAAGACTTTAAATTAGACGAAAATTAATTGTATATTTACAATGTAGGAATTAACGAATGCGTAAGAAATAGATCTTTGATGTTTTTCGACCTTACAATGGATTGATAGGAAGTGAATAAGTCGAAGACTTTAAATTAGACGAAAATTAATTATATATTTATAATGTAGGAATTAATGAATGCGTAAGCAACATCAAAAAAGGTCGAAGACCTTAGTAACATCAAAAAGGTCGAAGACCTTGAAATATAAATAATAAATAGAACTATGGGATTAGATGTAGAAGGAAGATTAATAAAGATTTTGCCCGAACAATCGGGAGAAGGACGCAATGGACGTTGGGTAAAACAAGACTTTGTGATAGAGACAGCAGGCGAATATCCAAAAAAAATATGCTTTGCAACTTGGGGCGACAAAACCGATGCTCTGAAAAAATTGCAAGAAGGACAAATGTTGAAAGTCGCATTCAATCCAGAGTCGCGCGAATATAACGAGAAGTGGTATACTGACTTGAAAGCATGGAAAATAGAAGTGGTAGGCGCAGGCGGCGGCACGACGAGTAATAAAGAAAGTCAAGGATTTCCACCAGTATCAGAAAATGATATTCCACCCGAAACCGAAGATGATGGCATGCCATTCTAAAAGAGCTTAGGAGTGTAGGTGGATAAAATATAAAATGCGGTTGCTTTTTTTAAGTAACCGTTTTTTATTACTAATAGGAATAAGTATTAGACTAGGAGTAATATTTGATATTAAATAAATCAACTTACGGTTTTATAATCAATCAGCTGAATACATGAAATAAGTCGATTTAATACGTTAATTTATCCATTAATATGGATGAATTTTCTATTTTGAATTGACTAGTTTGTAATAAAAATTGGCAATAAAGTTGAATAGTATCGACAATATCCTGACATAGATCAACAATTTCCTGCCCCATATCAACAATTTCCTGGCGTGGGATCAACAATATCCTGACCCATATCAACAATTTCCTGCCCCATATCGACAATATCCCAGCCTAGGATCAACAATATACCTACTCCGATCGACAAAAAAGTGATGCATATTGGCTCGTATTTCATGCAGATCGGTAAAAAAAACAGGCAAATGAAAAGCAAATGTGCTACGAATAACCAAAATCGGTGGTCGAATACGGCTACTATTTTGATGGATTGCCACAAAGTGAGTAAGATCTTCGACCTTTTTATTTGATATTCGATCATTTGTTTTTTATCTTTGACTTTTGATTCAAGCAGTGGTGGCAAATAGCGTTTGAATGTCAAGCATATTGGCAGAAAACGGCTGTATGTAAGACTGGTGGAATGTAAAGGAAATGTAAATACTTCATTATCTTAATGTGTATTTGCTTATTTTTATATAATTATAGTTGTAAAGTTACTGATTTCGTCTGTTTTTATATTTATTTTTGAACAATTTTTAATGAATTGGTGATGATAATCAATAAATTAAGCATAAATGTATACAATGTATTGTACAACATGATAATTAGTTAAAACACAACAATATAGAAAAAAACAAAATAATAAAATAGACGAAGTCTGAATTGGATCAAAATAATGATTTTTTTTATTATTTTTGCCTAAATTTTCGCTAGTATAAATCTTTTTAGTAGTTTTGGAAATAATAAGTAAGGTCTTCGACCTTTTTGATGTTGCTTACGCACTTGTGCAAAATTTACTTCATCAATAAATGTGAATTTTTTTGTAAGACTATTTGAAGAGTCCAGTCCCAAAAGGTTCATTTTGTAAATATCAGACCTGTCAGGTTTTGTTAATTAATTATAAAATAAGACAGGAGATTAGTATATAACAGAGTGCGTAAGCACAATAAATAGGATGAAGTGCTTATGGACTTGTGCAAAATTTACTTCATCAATAAATGTGAATTTTTTTGTAAGACTATTTG
>JAOZTL010000106.1 GCA_029942205.1 Bacteroidales bacterium
AGCTCAGACGAACAAACTCCTAGCGAGACAACCAAAAGGATAAAAGCAAGGATTATTATTTTTTTATTTTGTTGTAGCATATTTTCACACAAATAAGAGGCGTTGATCAAAACGCATGGTGATTAAATAAATCCTAATGGATTCATTTTCGATTTTTTTTTCAAATTTAATAATCCATAAATATACAACTTTTTTTGAAATAATAGTTTTTTTATGCATCAAATTGCGATTGATAAATAAATAAAAAAACGTGCATTCTCTGATTTCTCTATCAATTCTACCAAAGTATTTTTTCTTTGTTCAAAAATGCAGCAATTCCTTTTTTACAATCCTGATGGTCTCTGGACTTAGCATTCATTTTGGCTGCAAATTCCAACGCTTCATCCAAAGGCATATTTTGCACTTGATTAATCAAATCTTTAGTCAATTCTAACGAATGTCCCGAAGCATGATTTATTAGTTGGTGAGCTATTTTTTCTACTTCTTGCCGAATTTGACCTTTACTGAAAACATGGTTTATCAATCCTAAATCAAGAGCTTGATCGGCAGTTATCAGTTTTCCTGTCAGTAATAGTTCTTTGGTTTTCGTTTCGCCTATTTTGCGTAAAATAAATATCGAAACAATGGCAGGAACAAATCCTATTTTCACTTCTGTGTATCCAAATTTGGCTTCGGGCACTGCGCATACAATGTCGCAAACCGTTGCTAATCCAGCTCCTCCAGCAATGGCATGTCCTGTAACTTCTGCGATTACTATTTTTCTGTACGTATAGATTCGCTTATACAAATGCATCAAATTTTGCGAATCAATCAAATTTTCCTCGTAACTATTGGCTTGTAGTTTTTGTAAATATTTCAAATCTGCTCCTGCACAAAAAGCGTCGCCTTCGCCTCTAAGTATCAGTAATTCGGCATTATTGTCATTTTCTAATAAATCAAGAAGCGACTTAAATTCTTCCACCAATTGCTGATTCAGTGCATTGCGTTTTTCTGGTCGATTAAGCGTTATGTAAGCAACTCTGTCTTTTATTTCGTACTTGATATATTTCATCGTCTTAAAATTATAAGTTATTGAAAACTTAATTCGTCTTCAAACTTCGTCTGTTTTATTATTTTTGCTCATCGATATAGCTCTGTTCTAACGTTTTATCACATTGCGCAATATAATTATACGTATTTAAGCGTAACGTACTAATTTACATTGATAATTTATCAATAATTATTCAAAAATAAATAATAAAATAGATAAAATCTGGTCTTACTTAATTTCCTCCGTATGGTTTTCGGTATTAAAAGCTTTCATTATGGTGTGAAAAATAATAAAAAACACTCCTTTATCTTTTACTTTTTCAATTTTCGCAATATTTTCTATCTCATTGCTTACAAATTTCAATAAATACGGTTGATTTAGTTCTTTAAATAATTCAAACGCTTTTTGGTTGGTTTCATTTTTTTTATGAAGTAATTCCTCTAATATTTCCCAGTATTGATTTTCGATAGAAATAAACTGTTTTGTAGCAACTTGAGGCAATTGTCCGTATTCATTTTGATAAGCTTTCCAAACGATCATTCCTAAGTAGAAAATAAAATTTTTCGTTGATTCCGATTCATTCTGGCTAGCATGATGCGCCAAAAAGGCAAGTAATCCGTTTTGGTTTTCTTTTAATTCTTGAAAAACAGCAGGCACTTTTTCGGGCGATTGCGTAATAGCATCTAGTGCTTTTTGGATATTTAAGTCAGTAATAATTGGCATATTTATCGTTTAATGAAGGTCTTCAACCTACTTTAATATTATTTATAATCAAAACACCGTGTATTCTTTTTCATACTTACCTGAGCATAAAACAACGAAAGTAGTTTTTAGTACATCAAAAACTACTCTCGTGTGTTTAGTAACATAAATATTGTTAGTTGGTGAAATTTAATCCCTCCTTTTATAATGGAGCGATTAATTATATCACTCTTTTTTTGGTTTATTTGAATAACATTCCGATCAAATCAACAACACGTGCAGAATATCCCCACTCGTTGTCATACCACGACAATACTTTCACTGTTTTACCTATTACCATTGTCGCTTGTGCATCAAAAACAGACGAATGAGGATTGTGAATAATGTCTACCGATACGATTGGATCTTCGGTATATTCCAAGATTCCTTTCATTGGACCTTCCGCAGCTTCTTTCATCGCAGCATTGATTTCTTCGATAGTTGCTTCTTTTTCGAGTGTTACTTGCAAATCGACTAGCGAGCCAGTAGGCGTAGGTACACGCATTGACATTCCGTCTAATTTACCTTCAAGTGCTGGGATGATTTTACCCACCGCTTTGGCAGCTCCTGTGGTAGTAGGGATGATAGAAACGGCAGCCGAACGAGCACGGCGTAAGTCTTTGTGTGGGGCATCCAAAATGATTTGATCGTTGGTGTACGAGTGTACGGTGTTCATCAAACCTTCGACGATACCAAATTTGTCGTGCAATACTTTTGCAATAGGGGCTAAACAGTTGGTAGTACATGATGCATTAGAAACACAAGTGTCTTCGGCACGTAATACTTCGTCATTCACTCCAAGCACAATCATATTGTCTATTTGATCGCTAGCAGGAACAGTCAATATTACTTTTTTTGCACCATTTTCTAAGTGATCGCCATATCCACCTTTTTCGCTAGAGCGAGCACGGAATACGCCTGTTGCTTCAATAACCACGTCTGGAGTTTCACCCCAAGGGATATTGATTGGGCTACGCTCTGCCGATACTTTTATTTTCTGATCATTAACCAAAAGGTAATCTTCAGAATAATCTACTGTTCCGCTAAATTTGCCTTGTGTTGAGTCGTATTTCAACAAGTGAGCCAATACTTTGTTGCTCGTCAAATCATTAATACCTACTATTTGATAGTCTGTATTTTCTAAAATAATTTTAAAGACGTTTCTGCCGATACGTCCAAAACCGTTGATTCCAACTTTTATTTTTGACATAATTATTATTGTTTTAAAATCCGAATATTCGGAAATGTTAAATATTTCGAGTATTTTTATTAAGGTCTTCGACCTTTTTTAGCACTTCTTTTTATTTAATGTTGCTTACGCACTTGTATGAAACTCTCGCAATGAATGATTTATCTGAAAGTAAATATACAATTATTTTTTCGTAGATGCTTGCTTACGCATTATGTAAAGTTATTTATTTCATTGCAAAATTAATCATTAATAATTAAATCATCAAGAAATTTGGATTTGATTTTTTATAATATGAAATTTGCAAAATCATAATCCGTATTTTTCAAACTATCATGACAAAAAAAGAGCGCATAGGAGCATTTTCTCAATTAGGTTTTTTTCTTCAAGCACAAATAAACGGAACGGCATTGCATGTTCCTAATTTATCGAAAGACGATTTGGCGTTTTTCTCTTCTCAGCAAACACTTGCAAAAGTAAAAAACCCATGGTTTAGCGAACAAAGCATGCAATTTGCCATTCAAGAATGGGCAACAGCATTGCAAACAGACAAATTAAACGATTGGATACAAGCTTATTCAAAATTAACAGATAATCCTGTTCCCAAAAAAGTGGGAGTCATCATGGCTGGTAATATTCCCTTGGTTGGATTTCACGACATGTTATCGGTACTCATTAGCGGGCATACATTTATAGGTAAGCTTTCGTCAAAAGACGACATTCTACTCAAAGCTCTCGTGCATATTTTACTAAAAATAGAGCCTCGTTTTGAGTCTAATATTCAATTTATCGATGGATTTATGAAAGACATGGACGCAGTCATTGCCACAGGAAGCAACAACTCGTCGAGATATTTTGAGTATTATTTTAAGAAATACCCTCATATTATTCGCAAAAACCGCCATTCGATAGCCATACTTAACGGCAACGAAAGCGATGACGATCTGCAAGCATTAAGCAAAGATATTTTTTTGTATTTTGGTTTGGGATGCCGCAATGTGTCGAAACTTTTCTTACCCAAAGGCTTCGATACTGATCGGATTTTCAAAAACAGCTTACCTTTTGCACATTCTATTAATCACAATAAATATGCAAATAATTACACTTACAATCGTTCGATTTATTTAATGAATCTCGTTCCGTTTCTCGACAATGGCTTTTTGATTTTGAAAGAAGACAGCGGCATGTCGTCGCCTATTTCGGTGGTTTATTATGAATTTTACGACAAAATAGAAGATCTGCTTCCACGCATTCGGTTTGATAGAGATCAAATTCAATGCATCGTAAGTAATGACACACAAATAGCTGATGCAACACGTTTTGGACAAACACAATTGCCACAATTAAACGAATATGCGGATGATGTAGATACGCTACATTTTCTTACGCACGAGTGAAACAGCTTTCATAATAAATAATTAAAAACTTAATTTTATCTATTTCCTTATTCTAATGCCAAATTATTATAGAAGTTTAATTATTCTAATCGCCCTTATTTTTCCATATTCGGGTGCAGGACAATCTGCATCAAACATTCAGATTTATAGACAAGAAATAGCAACTGTACAAATTCATCCTGCTACGAAGCCTCTCTCCTACCCCGTTATTCGATTGAATAGTACCGAGCAAATACTGCTAAGTTTTGATGAATTAGGAAGTTTGACAAATAATTACCAGTACACAATTGCTCACTACGATGCCAATTGGGAAAAATCCTCGTTGATGTACAGTGAATATTTGAATGGCTTTGCCGAAAACCAAGTGGATGATCGCCATTCATCGTTCAATACGCTACAATTGTATACAAATTACCACATTCGGTTTCCAAATAAAGATGTAAGTCCTTTGATTTCGGGCAATTATAAAATAATCGTATACGAAGATTATTCGTCAGAAAATGCGGTGATAGAAGCTCGTTTCTCGATTGTGGAAACGCAAGTAGGCATTCGGGGAAAAATAGAACGTAGCTCGCTTGTTGGTGAAAATTACCGTTCGCAACAAGTCGAATTTTCGATAAATCATACGAATTACCTCATCAGCAATCCTAGCGAAGAGTTGTTGCTCGTTGTTTCACAAAACAACCAAATAGCTCGCTCTCTAAGCGGTGCCGAAGCGCAATTTATGAGTAGCAATGAACTTATTTTCAGACACAACAAGGCTTTAAGTTTTCGTGGCGGAACAGAATATCGTTATTTTTCGTGTAAAGATATTCATTTTCAATCGATGAATATCTACCAGATTTTTTTCGATCAGCAAATTTATCACTTTGTGCTTATGCCTGATGAAATAAAAAACAAATCGCTGTATGCCTATCAAGAAGACCTCAATGGGCGTTTTTTGATCGACAAAGCAAATTCGGTGCAAATGTATCAAGATGCTGATTATGTACAAATTCATTTTACACTAATCATGCCTAGCCCGCTGGTAAATGGAAACTTGTATGTCATGGGCGGATTGAATAACTGGCAACTCACCGACAGGAATAAAATGGCGTATAATTACCAAACAAAACGGTATGAACTCACCATGAAAGTCAAACAAGGTTTTTATAATTACAAATATTATTACGACACTCCAGAGAGTTTTGCAAGCTCGATAGAAGGCAGTCATTACCAAACCGAAAACGAGTACTTAATTTATGTGTATCAACGTGATAGAAGCCTTTCTTACGATAAATTAATTGGGTTTGAAATTATTCGTTAATATAATTCTTTCCTATCTTTGTATTTATACTGAAATGCTACAATAATTATGAAAACAAAATGTGTTTTGTTTTATTTTGTATGAAAAGAAAATCTAAAAAAACACATTTTTTCACTCGTTGGATCAACATTTGCACACCTCGGGATCGACTTTTGCACACCTCGGGATCGGTTTTTTTCATCGTGGGATCGCTTTTTTTCATTGCGGGATCGGTTTTTTTCATCGTGGGATCGGTTTTTTTCATTGCGGGATCGGTTTTTTTCATCGTGGGATCGGTTTTCATGTAATTCAGATTGGAATAGAACACACTAAAACTTTACTAATTTCAAAATAATTTCGACCAACAAGCCTACCGCCACGTATATTCCTAGGCAAAAAAGCACCAGCATCATGCCTTCCAACTCTAATCGCTGATAAACAAAGTAACTAATAATGGCAGATAATAAGACGGTTATAAATGTTTTCATATTTTTTATATTGTATAGACAGCCTTCATATTCACTCCTCTCTTGCGTAAGCGACATCAAGAGGGGGGGAAGACCTTTATTTGTAGAAATTATGTTCGAAAGCACGAAATTCGCTTTCGTTGCGCACGATGCGTTTGTATACCGCTTTCAAAAAACCAAATCCATAGGCAAATAGTTGCGTAAAAGCCGCCCACACCGACAAACCGCCGATGACTACCGATTGGTTTTTGATGCTTGCATCCACCAGCACCAAGCTTGCATACAGCACGATAGGCAGTACAAAAAACCAGTAGGCTAGCCCCATTATTAATAAAAACAACGTGCCGAGCACAAAAACGGTAGGGAAAACATGCACCACTTTGAGCGACTGCGGATGGCGTTTGAAGAGATTGATGCGTGCGATTCCCGAATTGAATATTTGTCGGTAGAATTTCGTAAAATCCGTGCGCCGCTTGTGGTACACGAAAGCTTCACGAATCAAACCAGTAGAAAAACCAGCCTCCATGATACGCAAACTCAAGTCGATGTCTTCGCCAAATCGCATTTTGGAGAAGCCCTGCGTGGTTTCGTACACTTGCCTGGATATGCCCATATTGAAGCTGCGAGGGTGAAATTTCTCCATTTGCTCCTTTCCGCCACGGATGCCGCCTGTGGTAAAGAACGAAGTCATGGAGTAATTAATCGCTTTCTGCACAGGCGTAAACGATGGATGAGCGGCATCGGGTCCACCGAAGGCATCCAGTTTTTTTACCGACAGCGTTTCGTGTACTTTGCTCAAGTATTGCTTGGGCACGATGCAGTCCGAATCGAAAAAAATAAAATAATCGCCATGCGCCTTGTCGGCACCGTAGTTGCGTGTGGGGCCTGGTCCTTCATTTTCTTTGTAGTAATACGAAATGGTCAATTGGTCTTGAAACCGCTTCACCACTTCGTGTGCACCATTCGTCGATCCGTCTTCTACTATCACTACTTCAAAATCGGTATGCATTTGTTTGGTCAACGAATCCAGTAATTCTTCTACTTCATCGGGACGGTTGTACACAGGCACTATCAGGCTGTATGTTTTCTTGTCTTTATTCATTAATATTATATTTAAGTTAGGTCTTCCGAAAGTTCAATTAGTAAATGCAACGTTTCAAACAGCTAATTGAATGGACTTTATATTTTTCTTTTTTTTCAAAACCCTCTAATCGGCTTTTGCAGAGAGATTTTGAAAAAAAGAAAAATATATTTTGTATTATCGTTCTAATAAATAAGTAAATAAAGTGTTGCATTTACTAGTTGAACCTTTAGAAGACCTTTTTGATGTCAGGTCTTTCTTTTTACTTTCTACTTTCTACTTCCACACTTCATACCATTGCGTAAGCTCTATCTATAAAAATCGAAAATCTTAAGTTTTCGCACAAGCATTTTGTCGGTTGGGAGGCTCATGGTATTCTCGCTGAGTTGATCGAGCGCAATCCACCGAAACGCCAAGCTTTCATTCACCGCTTCGACGTACTGAAACGGTGTTTCTTGCAAACGAAACGTGGGTGCTTCCAGCAATCGAGCAAAATAATACACACAAACCACCTGCATCTCGGGATCAGACAAGCCTGGCTGAAAAAAATCGGTGGTGTAAAAATGCTCCAGCACTTCTATCTCCTGTCCCATTTCCTCTATCGCCTCCCGCTGAAGGCATTCGATAGTTCCTTCGCCAAATTCGAGTCCGCCACCTGGCAACTTCGTTATTTGTGTGTCAAACTGATACTCATCACTCAGCAACAATTCTTTTTTATCCTTAATAATAATGGCATAAACTCTGATATTGAATGGACTTTGGTATTTCATGTGTTTGGTTCTAAAATCGTAATTGTAAATTTAATTTAAAGTATAGTTTGTTATTTTTCTCTTTATATATCTTTCCAAAGCGATGTCTTGTTGTTGAAGGTGTATCTAATTTTATATTATCAAACAAGTAATCTTTCAAACTAACTAAGTCTATAATATGAAATCCTACAATATTTCCTGTTTTTTTTATAACTATTGTTCCATTAGAAATATATTCACCATTCCATTTTGTACCAGCAAAAAAACCTAAAAGAATATCAATTAGAAGTTTTTTTATTTTAACTTCCAAACTTTGTTTATCTCCATATTTTATTTCTTTATTTAGTTTTCCATTACTATGGATTTCATTAACAATATCAGATATTTTTGAAATGCGTTTATCATAGAAGTTTAATAATACTTCTCCAACAATAGAAGGCATTAAACTATCTGTCATTTTTAAATTATAGTCCATTGTGTCTTTTTCTGCTCCTATAAATTTAAAAGTACCGCCTAGTTCTTCAATAAATCTAATTCTATCTCTTAATTTTGTTTTTGTATCAATTTCATTTATTTCATCTATTTTGGAACACTTAATTCCTTTGACTTCAAAAATGAAATTGGTATTCCCCGAGGCATTTAATAATGTTGGTTTATTTCCTAAATATGATTTAATTCCAAAACCCTCATTTTTCGCTTTTATTTCTTTATTAGAAATGTCTAATACTATATCTGCTTTTTGAGAACTTGTACCTCCTTTAACAGCATCAATTTCTAATCTATCTTGGATAATATCAAAAGCTGGAATTGTAAAGGTTTTTTTGCCATCAATTACTGATTTTGTTAAAGTTTCGAGTACTTTTTCATTTAATATACTTGAAATTTCAATTACTCTTTCTTCTTTTGATATTTTATTTTTTATTTGAATTTCCGTTTTATTTATGATATAAAAATCTAAATT
>JAOZTL010000107.1 GCA_029942205.1 Bacteroidales bacterium
CACGAAAAACCAATTAAGGTCTTCGACCTTTTTGATGTTGCTTACGCACTTGGATATTTAACTTTAAGACGATAATATTTTATTTTTATTCCACTTATTAGTTATAAATATGCGTAACACTTATGTGAAAAATACAAAATAGGTCGATGACCTTAATTAATAAACTAAAATCAAAAGCTAAAAAATATGAAACCTATTGTAACCACTGAATTATATGATGTACGTTATGCTTTTGGAAGTAGCGAAAGTGCAAAAAGCAGGTATAATCAGATAAAAGGAACATTTGATACAGGAAAAGAGTATAAAATATTTGCTGAGCCAGTAGTTACTGACGGTGGTAACAAAATTACTTGGCTTACCGAATATGATGGATCGATCGTTAGTATAAGCAAACTAAGCCCTGAAGATCAGAGTAATGCAAGAAATCTATTGCGGGTAGAAATACAAAAACTACTTACTGCTGCCAAAACGTATGAAGATACTGAGTTGATGGAGTTTTTGTACAAATGTATCGAAGTGCCAACGGTCGAAAATATTTATCTCGTAAACGCCAATGGGACACAAAATGTAGTACTCACACAATGGGGTTTTTTATCGGATGTGCCTGGTGCCGACAAAGGAATTTTGGACAAAATTATTAATGCAATTCGTGTTCCAATGCCTTTCCGTGTTGTTTATATCGACGATGAAAGTCCCGCTCCATTTGCCGAAGTTCATTTTGAGTTTGAAGGAAAAAAGGAAATTCTTAAATCGGATGCCGATGGTAAATTGATTTTGGATGACGTAAAAGTCGATACTTTTGTGAAAGCTTATGAAATAGAAAATGATGAACAACTCAATCTACAAACCTACACGTGTTACGAACATGGCGAGTATGTCGTGAAAGTAACTAAAAAAGTAGACATGCGTTTTCGTGTAATAAATTCCAAAAATGAGCCTATGCCAAACGAATTATTCTTCTTCAAATTTAACGAACAAGAGGAACAATTGACCACGGATGCTAATGGAATGATGCTTTTGCCTAAAATAAAACTGGACACAGAAGTCTCTGTTTTTCAAACAATTGAAGGCAAAGAAGAAAATGTGAATCACTTTATTTGCGAAAATGATAAAAAGGAATATTTAATCGTTATTCAACTAGAAGAAGAGCCTGTAATTCCACCGCCACCTGTACACAACATGAAATTTAAGATCGTAGATAAAAAAAGTGGCGAAATAGTTCCAAATGCTAAAGTTATACTAAAATATAATGGAAAAAAAGAAGAATTCTTTTCTGATGAATTTGGCTTTGTAGTGCTAGAAAATGTAGAGCCTAACACCAAAGTAAAAGTAGTAGCAACAGGTAAATCACAAAAAAAGAAAAAAGAATCAACCAAAAAATAAGCTTATGAAAGCAAAAGAAACACATACTTATTCGCCTGATGAGAAAGAATATGTTATCGAATTAAAGAAAAAAAACTACTGGTGGTTGCTCCTCTTTTTGCTTCCACTAGTACTTTTGATTAAATTGGATAAAGATGTTGTTTTCAAAACAGTAGACAGTGTCGATAATAAACCCTTGCAAGGAACTTTTGTCGATTTGACATTCCACGAGAGGTATTTATTTAATTTCTCGACCTTTTCGTTTTTCTCCAATGACAAAATACAACGAAACGATTCGACAAACGAAGACGGTATTGTCGTTTTCAAAGATGTATCTTACAGTGTATTTTCCATGCTATTTTTTGCTACTGAAGACGCTTACGTTACAGCTACAAATAATTGTTTTTCGGGCGATAGCATTTCGCCTCGCTATCATGGACTGAAACATTTGGATGAGAACATTCTGAAATTGCCCGAACGCTCTTTCGATTTGGAATTTATGGTGGTGGATGCCGACGACGGCGAGCCGCTCCCCGAAGCTGAAGTGGTTGCTATCAGCCGATCAAAAACAGGAAAAGAACAATCTTGGAAAAAAACAACTGACGTTGCTGGATTAATTGTTCTCGAAGGTGTTCCGTATTGTGGTGAAATAGAACTTGTTGGAAGCAAATATGGATACGATAATGATACGATAAAAAATAAAGTAGAATACATTACAGGCAAAATAGAATCGGGTAGAACGCTTCGCCTAAAACCGATAAAAACAAAAATAAAATTTATTGTTAGAGATCTGAAAACAAAAGAAACCATTCCTAATGTGGTGGCTTCCTTAAAAATAGAAGGTAAAACAGTAAGTACACTCCGCACCAATACCAATGGTGTAGGTATTGGCTTTTTTGATGATATTCGTTTGTTAGACGAATTTACGATTATGGTACAAAAAGCCTACTATTATGACACAACACGCACCGATAAAGTAGATAAATTCATTAAACTTGATGAAAAAAAACGGACAATTTACATGCGTCCTAAAAAACAAAATATCACGTTCCGGAACATTAATGCTAAAACAGGAAAGCCTATCGCTGGAGTAAAAAATGAAATATCGATCAATGGTAGCGATCGGAAAGAAGTAGAATACAGCAATAGCAACGGAACATTCATTATTTCGGGGGTATTTGGTGAAGACAAAATATCAATAACAGCAAGTAAATCT
Organism: Bacteroidales bacterium; assembly: GCA_029942205.1. Classification (GTDB taxonomy): domain Bacteria; phylum Bacteroidota; class Bacteroidia; order Bacteroidales; family JAOZTL01; genus JAOZTL01. The sequence continues at coordinate 2,579 of JAOZTL010000107.1, forward strand.
GGTTATAAACCGAATAGCCATACAATACGAAATGGCGTGTTTAGTGATCTGCTGAAAGGGGCACAAAACAAACGAGACATTCCGTTAGAAGCGAATCCACCGCCACCTCCACCGCCAGGTCCTCGCAAAAACTGCCGTGTATTTTTCACTGGTCTCGTTATTGGTGATGAATTTGTAGACAAGCATATTAGTAAAATTTATCGCGTAGATAAATACAGCGAATACGTTGGTGCTGGCGAATATCCTGATAATTCGGTAGCTTTTCCAAAATCGGTAAAAACAACTTTCGATGGAATGGCGATCGACAAAGAAACTCGTGTGATTATTTATAGTGGAAAAAACTTCACTGGTAGAGTACTGCTTGACAAAACAGGACCTGCGATCATCAATAATATCAAATGGAAAGACGACCCACGCTATAATAAATACAATACGAAAACATATTCGAGTGCATTGCAAGCAAACTTTCCGCAATCGGTGAGATCGTGGAGTAGCTCCGACATGCAAAAATGGTCAAATGGATCGGTCAAAGTTATTTGTGGACAATAGTCTTCGACCTGTTTTGATGTTGCTTTCGCAATTATCTAAATTCCTACGATTCAGCAATATATCGAATTGCAAATATGCGACTAATTTTGTTTATCCACTTAGGAGACCAAAATTAGTTGCCTATTTATTTTTCGATAAGTCTTTGAATACAAGAAATTTACATAAATGCATAAACAGCATCAAATAGTTTAGAGACCTTAGGCAGACAAAATTAATAAAACAGACGAAGTCTGAATTTTAATAATAAAAAAATGAAAGCAACACAAGAGTTTATTTTTCAAGACAGCAGCAAGGAGCACATCATTATGCTCGAAAAGAAAAAATTTCCTTGGTGGATTTTTCTTTTTCTTCTGCTCTTGTTATTGTTTATAAAAGTGGATAAAACCCTTCAATTTCAAGTGATTGATGCCGAAACAAAACAAGCTATCGAATCGGCAGAAGTAGCTATTCAATTAAATAACGAATCGCAAAATGTTGAACTTCAACAAATATCGGATAACAACGGCAAACTAGAACTTCTCGTAGACAGGCAACCAATATACAAACTCATTTTCCTTTATTTTACAGATAAAAGACCTGTTGCCATAAATGCAGCTCATCCCGAATATCGCTCGTACCAGCACAATGAGGCAATGAAAGAGCTTGCTGGTAGGCAAAATATTATTCCCCTTTCGGTATTAAAAGGCTTTACAGTTACAGTAATCGATTCAATTACTCGTAATCCTATTCCAAATATCGAAGTCGAACTTAATCATCTCAATTTTTCGAAAAAACAAGCAACCAATGCTGATGGACAAACTCTTTTTGGGTTAAATGTATTAGAAATAGACGAAAAATTACGCATCAATGTACGACATGATAAATATGAAAATACATTGAAAATACTCAAAATAAACTCACAAAATCAAGAAACGAGAAACATCGAAGTTGCTATTTTGTCGTTAGACGAAGGTGGTATGCGTGGCGAACGTGGCGAAATAAATGTTAATCTAAAATGGGAAGGACACGATGATTTGGATTTAATCATTATCGACCCATGTAAAGATACGGTGTACTTTAAGAAAAAAACAATCAGCTGCGACGGCTTTATTGGACAGCTTGATATTGATGCCAACTATCACAAAGACAGCCTAATCAATAATCCGCAAGAAAATATTTTCTGGGATAAAGCCAGCAAAGGAGAGTATCAAATCATTGTGATGTGTTACGACAAACGAGAGCGAAAAGAAACTCCTTTCATTATTACTGTTTTCAAAGATGGAGAAAAAAAGACAATCGAAGGCATAGCGAAAAGAAAACAAGAAATAATACCCGTCCACAAGGTTACGTTTGACTAAGCACTTCGTGCTATTTGATGTTACTTATGCACTTGTGTAAAACTATTACAATCAAAATAATTAATGAAAAAAATTCATCTGGTTAATAAAAAAAACAAACAAATCTGTCGTGGGTAGTTCACTTTATTTAATCGATAAATTTGAAATTTATGAAAATATACTAATTACTGATGCGAATATCTTTTTTTAGTCTATTTAAAATAAAATAGTATACGGTGTGGATTATAGTAATATTTCAAAAGTATTTTAGGGTATTCAAAATATTATTATCGATCACAATGACTCTATTGGAGACCTAAAAAACGAATGCTAACAATAAAAAAAAAGTAAGGTCAAAGACCTTAGATGAACAAAATTAAGCTCTCATTAATAACTCTATATTTCATTGAATTATATGGATTTATCGAATTGCGTAAACAACATCAAATAGGTCGAAGACCTTAATCTTAAATAGACGAATCCCAAATGAAGAAGTTCATTAGTATCTTATTGATAATAAAAACCTATATTCTTGCTATAACTATATTTTTTGCTTTTAGACTAATTCTTTTTATAACAGAAATAGACCGAATAAATTTCGATGAAGTAACTATTTTAACAATTATTCAAGCATTCATAATGGGAATTAGGTTTGATATTGTTATTTCAGGATATATTTTATTTATTCCAGCCTTAATTATTTTTATTCTTGATATATTTAAAAATAGAAATATCATCATCCGTAAAATTTTATTTTATTGGATTTTCACGCTCTTTACTGTTTCTTTTATAATATCATCAGCTGATATTCCGTATTTTAACCAATTTTATGCACGATTTTCTATTGGAGCTTTTGAATGGATTGAAAATATCGATTTTGTTTTTTCAATGATTGCTCAAGAGCCAAAATATTTTTTAGCTACTATTCCATTTTTAGTATTTACTATTACCTTTTTCTTCTTCTTGAGGAAAATATTTAATCCAAAAACAGAAATAAATTATCCTAGTATTTTCTTAAATATTTTTGTTTCCCTCCTTTTTTTAGCATTTATGTTTTTAGGAATAAGAGGTCGTATTGAACAAAAATCGCCAATAAGAGTTGGAACAGCATACTTTTCAGATCATTCCTTTTTAAATAAACTTGGTTTAAATCCAGTTTTCACTCTAATTCGGAGTTATTTAGACAGCAAGGATAATATAAATGATGTGATAAATATGATGGATAATGCTATTGCAACAAAAAGAATACAACAATATCTAAATATCAACCACATAGAATATGATTCGCCAATTGCTCGAAAAATATTGTTTGACACAACCATGACTACTAAACCAAATATTATTTTAATAATAATGGAAAGTATGAGTGCTGCAAAAATGAAAAGGCATGGTAGTAAAAATGAATTAACTCCTTTTTTGGATAGTCTATCGCATAATTCTTACTATTTCGAGAATATTTATTCGGCAGGGAAACATACATTTAATGGTGTTTTTAGCTCACTTTTTTCTTTTCCTGCATTATACAGGCAGCATCCAATGAAACAAATTAAAAAATACGATGGTATAAGTAGTGTTTTAATGAAAAATGGATATTCTACAACTTATTTCACTACGCATGATAGTCAATTTGACAATGTAGAAGGTTTTTTAAGAGCAAATGATTTTCAATATATTATAAGCCAAAAAGATTATCCTAGCTCGGAGGTGAAAACAACATTAGGTGTTCCCGATGATTATATGTTTAGAACATCTATCCCAATAATTGATAATCTGAATGAAAAAAATAAACCTTTTTTCGTTACTTTCATGACTGCAAGTGACCATGGTCCCTACTATATTCCTGAATACTTCAAGCCTAAAACTAAAAATATTAAACATCAAATTGTTGAATATGCCGACTGGGCATTGCGTAAATTTATTTCTTTAAGTTCCAAAACAAAATGGTTCGATAATACGATATTTATTTTTGTTGCAGATCATGGTGCGCCTCTTGATGCAACTTATGATATTGCATTAAATTATCATCATACTCCTTTGATTTTTTATTCGCCAAAAATCTTACATGAAAATAAAATATTTAATTGCATTGGTGGACAAATCGATATATTTCCAACAATTATGGGTTTACTAAAATTATCTTATATCAACAATACATTAGGCATAGATTTAATAAATCAAGAAAGAGCTTATACTATCATTAATGATGATGATAAAATAGGAATACTTGATAACGAAAATTTCTTGATATACAAAGAAGATGAAAATAGCACAAAACTATATAAATACAAAAACAGAGATAATACAAATTATGCTGAAAAACAGAAAGAAAAAGTAAATGAAATGATGGAATATGCAAAAGTAAACATGCAAGTATATCAATTTATGCTTCTAAATAATAAAATAACTTTGCAATATAACTAAAATTTTCGATCTATTTAATGTTATTTACACCTTGTATGAAATTATTACAATTTAATGACTTAAAAAAAAAGCAAATATGTAATTAATTTTGTACACTTACTTAACTTAAAGATGTATTAATGAGAACAAAAAAAACATTTCTGTTTGATACAGAGCAAGAAGAATATCTTATTGAATTAAAAAAACGCCGTTGGTGGCTCTTCTTATTGCTCTTGCTTCCTTTGTTCTTATTTCTGAAATTTGACAGAACGATGCACTTCCAAATATCTGATAAAGAGAATGGTGCTTTGTTGGATAGCATTGAACTAATGCTCAGCTACACCGAAGAAAATAGCCAAATACGATCAATTACCGACTTATCTGACGAGGATGGCTTGGTTCATTTTGCAATCGAACGCCGCAGGCTATTTCAAATCTTATTCGGAACAGAAAAAAATATTCCCTTACACATAGAAAGTTTTAGTGCATGCTATACGGACACGGTTTTTGATAGCGACTCCGAAACCATCTCCAATGAAAGCCCCTACCCTATCCGACTGAATAAACAGGCAAATAATCTGACAATAAAAGTGGTTAGCCAGAACGATTCGAGTTTTGTTATTCCTAGTGCAAACGTTCAATTAGAAGTAATCGGACAAAATGGAGGTGCAAATAAAATCTATACAACGACAAGTAATTCCGATGGTTTTGCGCATTTCGATAAACTCCCTTTTTGTAATGGAAATTTAAAAATAAGTGCGTCTCACGATAAGTATTATCCCAACAGCCTGCCTAGTCATAGTATTTCAGACGTATTGAGTACCGAAGAATATAGAACTATTCCTCTTAAACCAATCAATTATACGCTTGACATTGTGATGTGTATCGATGCAACAGGAAGTATGGATAATTTAATATCTAGCGTAAAAAGCAATGCACTAAGTTTTTATGAAGATTTGAGCCAAGCCATGATACGAAAAGATAAAGCCGCCAAAACAATTCGTGTACGAGTAATAGCATATCGAGATTATTACAGTACAGGCGTGCCGATGTACGAATCCCGATTTTTCACATTACCCGAAGAAGAAAACGATTACTCAAAAGCGGTAACAACTATTCGTGCCGACGGCGGCGGAGATGAACCAGAGTCGGGACTAGAAGCTCTTGCGCTTGCCATAAAATCAGACTGGAGCACGAGTGGCGAAAACAAACGACAAATCATCGTACTATGGACAGATGCAACAGCACATAGTTTGGAAAAACGCACTGGCTCAAAACCAGCAAGTTATCCTACCGATTTGCCGAAAAATTTCACAGAACTGACACAATGGTGGAGCAGAATCAGCAATACCGCCCGCTTTGTGATTTATGCACCAGAAAAAATACAGCCTTGGGCGAAAATAAATTCCGAATGGACAAACATAAATTATTACCCATCATCTGCTGGATATGGCTTACGAGATGTAAATTATCAAGCCATACTGGATGCCATTGCCGAAGGAATATAAGTCTTCGACCTTTTTGATGTTGCTTACACAAAACTTTTACAATCAATAATTTATCCCAAAAAATAAAATCTATGAAATTACGAATTTTTCTTTCCATTTTTTCATTTCTGATGCTGGCAGCTCATTTTAGTCGTATCGACAACACGATACTAATGATTATCTCATTACTTATCCCGCTTTTGTTTTTTTACAAAAAAGCAATTAGTCTAATTATTATCCAAGTATTAGCATATTTAGCTGCATCTGTATGGATATTCGCAATGTTTGACTATATCCAGAAAAGAATAGATGCAAACGATTCGTGGACAGTTCTTTTTATTATAATGACAACAATTGCACTATTCTCGTCTTTTAGTGGCTATCTTCTTAACTCAAGCAAAATGAAGGAAAAATACAAATAAAGTCTCGCCCTTTTTAATGTTGCTCACGCACTTATCAAAATTATCAATCAATAACGTTCTTTAATTTAAACTTAACCCGACTTGCACCTATTCCTATGTAACTTTCTACAAATCAGTTTGG
>JAOZTL010000108.1 GCA_029942205.1 Bacteroidales bacterium
ACACGTTTATTACATGATATTCCGCTAGATGCAGGAACTACCTCTTGGCGGTTTCAATTAAAAAACGACTGGGGCGGTGTACCTTCTAGTTCCAATAATTTTGGTTTTGTATTGATGAGCGATCGTGAGAATTTGCTGGATGAAGACTTAAATGCCTACCTTGTGGGTGTGCATGTTACAGGATCAGATAATTACCTGACACTATGGAAGATAACCAATGGTGAATACGAAAGTTTAATTACCAGCGAGTTGGATTGGAGCAAAAATTCAGAAGTAGGTATTGAGCTTATTCGCAGCAAGGAAGGGTTTTGGGAACTAAAATACGATGCCGACGGTGGTTTTGATAATTTGCTTTCGGCAGCTACGGCTATGGATGCAAGTTTCACCGTTGCAAGTTATTGCGGATTGGTGTTTGAGTACAGCACCACACGTGCTGGTTTGCTGTGGATGAATGATTTGTTGGTACGCAGTATACAGGATCGAAAAGCCCCTTTATTGGACTCTGTTACAGTGTTATCAGATAAAAAGTTAATGCTTTACTTTAATGAAGGAATTGATAAAACAACGGCATTAAATTCTTTAAATTATGTTGTTGCTGATTTGGGTAATCCGCAAAGTATAACGATAATGAATACTGCACAGAAACAGTTGGAAGTAACATTTTCAAGCTCTTTTCAATCAAATAAAAATTACACATTTACCATTAGCGGTTTGGTAGATACAAAAAATAATTGTTTGCAAACGCCTATTGAAAGTTCGTTTTTATTCACTCGTTTGGCGATTGACAAACTCCTAATTTTATCCGACACTACCTTAGAGTTAAGCTTTAATAAAGAACTTAAAAGTCCCTCTGTTTCAGTCTTATCCAATTATAAATTAAACCTAAATAATGAAAAGCCAGAAAATATTATTTTTGATCCTACAAATCCTCAAAAGGCTATTTTAGAATTTGAACAATCGTTTGCATCACCCCAAAATTATGAGCTTTTTGTTCATGGAATTTTTGATTTATGCGAAACAAGCATAAAAGATACAACAATCGCATTTTTTCATTATCAAGCTGAAGTTTTCGATGTGATAATGAATGAATTAATGGTGGATGTGAATCCTGCGCCAACCGTTTTACCTGCTCAAAAGTACATTGAATTATTTAATCATACGGAATTTACTATTTCATTGCGAAATTGGACAATTCAAATTGGTGAAAATACCCCCAAAGAGTTTCCTGATTATCAATTTCCAGCCAATTCACACTTAATTTTAACCGATCAAGCGGCAAATGATGATTTGCTTTCCTATGGCGAATTATTGAAAATACTTTCGGTTTCACAGCTGACATCAACGGGAAAATTAATTCAAATCAGGGATGTAAATTCCAACTTGATGGACGTGGTGGAATATAACAATTCATGGTATCAAGATGAAAATGCAGATGCTGGTGGTTACTCGCTGGAGCGTATCGATCCGTTGAATTTTTGTGAAGAAACAGCTAATTGGCAAGCAAGTATCAATATGCGTGGTGGAACACCTGGCGAAGAAAATTCGGTTTATGAAGAAAATTTGCAAGGTGAAATAATCACACTGCAATCGGTAGAAGTGCTGTTATCCAATCAGTTAATTGTCTGTTTTGATAAAGTGCCAAAAACAGAAGACTGGATGAATGTGCAAAATTTTTCGGTTTCAGACATTGGTGCACCAAGTTTAATAAGTGTATCGGATACGAGTAGAAAAGCCTTCATTCTCACTTTCAACCAAAATTTCATGAATGGAGTTTCACACCAATTGAATGTAAATAATGTGCATGATTATTGTGAAAATCAAATGCTAGAAACCGACTGGGAGTTTACCTATTTTTTAATTCAAGTAACGAAAGCTTATGCATTGTCTGATAATTTGTTACGTGTTGAATTTTCAGAAGCACCAAATCTTGAATCGATACAAATCACCAGTAATTATTTTGTGAATGAAAACATCGGGATGCCTGATTTGGCAACCGTTTGGAGCGAAAATGAGCAAATTGTGAATCTGGAAATGAACACCGCATTCACTAGCGGAAAAAATTATAAGATTTCATTAACAGGTATTCAAGATTTTAACAAAAATGTGATTCAACCCACCGAGCTTTCTTTTTCCTATTATTTACCCGAAGCGAGTGATATTTTGATTAACGAAGTATTGTTTGATCCATTTATTGGTGGATCAGAATTCATTGAGTTACATAATAATACAGCTTTTACTTTAAGTACTAGTTTAATCGAATTGGCTATTTTGAACGAAAATGGTGAACCGAAAGCACGTTTCCCAGTTTCAGACGGGCAACAAGATTTCAAAGCCCATTCGTACCTTGCAATCACCACCGATAGTGTGAATGTGAAACAAAATTATCCTTTTTCAAGCAGCCAATTGTTTGTTGAAAATAGTTCATTGCCTGCATTAAACAACGAAATAGGAACGATTCAGATTTTCTTTGATAATCAGCTTATTGATGCATTTGAATACAAGGAAACAATGCATTTTGAGTTGTTGAATAGTACGAAAGGCGTTTCGTTGGAGCGCATTCGCTTGAGGGGAGCTACAAATGATGGAAATAACTGGTTTTCGGCAGGCGAAGATGCTGGATTTGCAACACCTGCCTGTCAAAATTCGCAATTTAAAGAGGATGGAGAACAGCTCGTTGGCGAAATTAATTGCACTCCCGAAGTTTTTTCTCCTAATGGCGATGGTTACAACGATTTACTCGAAATTAGCTATCAATTTGAGCAAACAGGTTTTGTCGCCAATATGCTTATTTATAGCTCTAATGGGATGTTAATCAAACGCTTGATGAATAATGAACTCGTTTCCACAAACGGCATTATCACTTGGGATGGACTTGACCAAGCAGGACAAAAAGCGAACATGGGAATTTACATTATTTATATAGAAGTTTTTTCACTGGATGGAAAGGTACATGTATTTAAAGAAACGGCTGTATTGGCAACTCCATAAGACTTTTCCCACGTTAGAAGCCCCCGAAGGACGGAATGTCGAACGGCAGACGTATAATGCGAAGGCGCAAGTATGAACGATTAGCAAATCGGCTAAACCTAACGGTTATATGAAACCAAACAAAGATTCAACTGCATTCACCGATGCCGTTCGGATAATTTCTTATATTCGGTGAATCGCCGTACACGAGAACCGTACGTACGGTGGTGGGAGAGGCGTACTGGCGGGAATTTTTTCGTCAGGCGTACTTGATTATGTGCTCTTTTTATTATTTGTTTTCCATGTTTTTCACAAAGCGTGAAATTATTTGTTTTTTTATTTTTCGATAAGTCATTGATTGTAATAGTTTTGCACAAGTGCGTAAGCAACATTAAATAGCACGAAGTGCTTTATAATATTATTACGAAACTCTATTTTATCAAATTTTGCATTAATAATAATTCCTTATTTATATTTTATTCTGATTTTTGAAATCTATTTTATTATTTTTACTTATTTATATAGCTATGGTTTAATGATTTATTATATTGTTTGATATTATTACATCTGTTTTATGCGTAACTTACTGATCTACATTGACAATTTATCAAGAATTGTCCAAAAATAAATATCAAAACTGATGAAGACTGAAATTACAGACTTTTTTTTCAGAAAGAGTTCAAAGACCTTTGAGCATTTCTAGTATTGTTTCGTGAAATTGGGCAATTCTGCTTCCAATTGCATGATCTTTTAATGTGCGTTTTTGTCCAGCGAGGGCAATTTCTGCCGCTTCTTTTGGGTGATCGAGTAGCCAATTTGTTTTTTCGATACATTCTGCCACCGATTGGTAGGTAACAATCTCTGTGTCTGGTTCAAAAAAATCACGAATGTTTTTTTTGTGATCCGTTACCAATAAACTGCCAACGCCCGTGGTTTCAAACATCCGAATATTAGCTGCATATTCACCCGAAATCCCACCATGGATATTGAAGCCTATTTTTGAGCGAGAAAGTAGTTTAAACATGTCCAGACCATAAACTGGTGCTTGCCTTTTTTGAGCAAAAATAGACGCATATTTGGGCTGTTTTGGTAAGTTATTCAAAACACTCACTTTTTTCAATGGTGCAATTCGCTCGTTTATCGTATTTAAGCCTGTTCCGTACAGAATTCGAGATAAAACGTAAGCCATTTGTTTGCTGGTAATTGTCCACCAATTATCTAACTGAATATTAGCGTATAAGCGTAAATCGACACCTTCTGCAAGTAAGCGTTCTATGAATTGCAAACGATAATCGTGATAAGTAGAACTGCCTATAAATGAGCCAATAAAGATGAAATCATTGCTTTCAAATGCATTATTTTCTTTCACTTCATCGACAATAATCGGTTCAAAACCATGATAAAATAAACTGGTGTGCACGCCATGTTTTTCGAGCTGTTCTTGAAACATAGGCAGGCAGGTCAAAATCAAATCATAGTGTTGATAATTAAGTATTTCTTGTTCTGCAAATGGTGCACAAATGTAGCCCACAAATAACTTAATAAATGGAAAAGATTTGCGTAAATGCTGTAAATAATTTGTCGAAAAATCTTTACTTCCATGAATAAAAAGTACTTCAGGGCGGTATTTTTTGATTTGCTCAAAAAGAATATCCTGATTGGCAGCCACACCGTTTTCTTTTGCCCAAGCCTGCTGAAGTGGTTCTGCATTATGAATGATTTCGTGTGCTTCTACTCCTTTGGTTTGAAGGTGTTTACAGAATGAGTCTGAAAAAGCAAATCGAGCTTTCAACAAAGCTGAAAGTTGTTCATCATAAGATTTGGATGCAATTTCAGTGTTTTGATTATAAAAATCGTTCACAAAATTACGATAATACCCTGAAATTTTAACAAAACGATACGCCATTTTTAGTTAAATATTTATTTTCTATAATTTAATACAATTATGTAAGTAACGTTAAAAAAGATCGAAGAGCTTATTGCATTTGGCGGATTCGTAAATCTATTGACTTTTCATTTTTCAATAATTCGATCAATTCTTGCGTGTTTGTTTTTCCATAATGATAAGGGTATAACACTTTGGGTTGAAAAGCTTTAGCTGCATCAGCAAGCATCTCGGGAGTCATCGTGTAAGGTAAATTCATAGGAAGAAATGCAATATCGATATTCTTTAACGCCTTTATTTCTGGAATATTTTCGGTGTCAGCAGCAATTAATATGCGTGTTTGCCCGATAGTGAGAACATAACCATTTCCATGACCTTTGGGGTGAAATGGTTCTCCATTTTTTCGTTTATGTACCAAATTATAAGCAGGAATCGCTTTTATCGTTATGCCTAATAACTTTTTTGTGTCTCCATTTTGCATAATTTTTGCTTTTTTCAGATGCGGAACACGCTTGGCACATACGGATGTTAATACGATTTTGGTGTTTTTTTTCAAAATATGACCGATTGCTGTCGAGTCTAAATGATCGCCATGCTCGTGCGTAATCAAAATTAAATCAGCCTTAGGCATTTGGTTGTAATCGGCTTCTCGCATGCACGGATCGATGTGAATCACCTTATCGTTCAACTCAAACAAAAGCGTTCCATGTCCAATAAAAGTAATCGTTAAGTCTCCAATACTTGTTGGAATTGTGTCTTTTTCAAAATTCTGTTGTGCAAAAAAAGATAAATTAAATACAGCTAAAAATAGTGCAGTGAATAGTGTTTTTTTTTTGTTCATAATAAATATTTATTCTAAGATTTACCTATTTGAAAATATTTTTCTTTGGTATTGTTGCAACAAAATCTTTTAAATAAAAAGGCTCAAAATAAGCTACATCTTCAAAATCAGCAGCGGCATATTTTTGTTCGGCAATGGCAATCATTGATTCTGCCGAGCAGTAGACTCCTTCCACAAAAACGGCGTTTGGATGCGTGATAGATGTTTGGCATTTGGCAGCACCATTACCAAAAAACAGGACTTTCCGCTTGTTTAAAATCTCCAAATACGATTGCTCGTTGATGATGTCGGCAGATATTTTTCGCTGTTCCTGATTGTTGGTATCAAAAAAAGCGGTGTAGACCTCCATGCGCCGTGCATCCAGCATGGGACAAAGCCACGTATTGGGCGGCAAATCGCTTGGCAACAGTTTACTACGTGCCATGGCTTGTAGCGTGCTTACGCCAATCAGCGGCTTGTCGGCAGCAAAAGCAATACCTTTGGCTACCGATACGCCTATGCGAAGCCCCGTGTACGAGCCTGGTCCTTTACTGACCACGACAGCGTCCAGTTGATGGGCGGTGTAGCCGTTTTCGTGGAGAATTTCTTCTACAAAAACAGAAAGCAATTCAGCATGCGATTTGTCGGTAAAATTCTCCTTTAAGCCAAGCAGTACGCCGTCTTTCGACAAGGAAACCGAACACACTTCACTAGCTGTTTCGAGTTGTAATAATAAAGGCATTTATTCTTTTTTTCGTTCAAACAATTCTTCTTTCTCCACTTTTTCGACTTTCATGTCGTGTTTTAGTTTTTTGGCTATCGCACTGTACGGTGCTACCACCACTTCGCTAGAGTCGGTAAGTCCTTTGGTGATTTCGATATACAAATTATCCTGAATCCCTGTTTTTACTTTTTGCATTTGTACTTTTCCGTCGGCATATAAAAATACGACTTCAAAGGGCTCTATTTTCACTTCCGTTTTCTTTTTATCTTTTTCGTCTTTCACCGTCGAGTTGCTAACTTCTTGTATTTTATTTTCGTCATCCTTAGCTGTTCCTGTCGAATCGGCACGAACAGTAACGGCTTGTATTGGAATCGTAAGAATGTTGTATCGTGTCATGGTTTGAATATCTACCGTGGCCGACATTCCTGGACGAAATGGCGAATACGTTGGATTATCGACAGGGATCAAATCTTTGTATGATTCGTGTAAAATACGAATTTTTACTTCAAAATTGGTAACTTGATCGGCTGATGTGCCTTGTGTATTGGCCGAATTGGCAATTTCAGTAACTAAACCTCGGAATTTTCTACCCAAATAAGCATCCACTTCTACGATAGCCGTATCGTTGAGGCTGACACGCACAATGTCGTTTTCGTTCACGTCCACTTTCACTTCCATTAAGTTCAGATTGGCGATACGCAAAACTTCCGTTCCTGCCATTTGTGCCGTACCGACTACACGCTCGCCTTTTTCCACGTTTAGGCGTGATACCGTTCCGCTCATGGGTGCATAAATCGTGGTTTTCGACAAATTTTCATGTGCTTCTTTCAGCGATGCTTCCGAGCTTTTGACTTGAAAAGCGGCTGCATTTACGCTTTGTTCCGAAGCCTCTACATTCGCTTGTGCCACTTCATAAGCCGACAGTACACTTTCATATTCAGAATCGGCAATAGCTTTCTCGTTCCATAGTTTTTTGCTTCGGTTGTATGCCCGTTCGCTTTGTTTGAACTGAGCTTTTACTTGTGCACGCATGGCTTTGGAGTTTGCCAAGTTCGATTTCGAGGTATTTACGGTCGCTTCCATCCGATCGATCAACGACAAATAAATCTTGGGATTAATTTTTAACAACAGTTGCCCTTCTTTGACTTGCTGCCCTTCGATGATTTCGAGAGCTACGATTTCTCCCGAAACTTCTGGACTCAAACGAATTTCTACTTCGGGCTGAACTTTTCCGTTTGCCGTAATTATTTCAACAATAGAGCGTTTCTCTACCTGTTCGGTACTTACTTTGGTGAGGTATTCTTCACCAATCCAACCTGCTTTTTTACCGATTATCATAAAAATAACCAATACCACAAGACCAATTCCTAAGTAAATAAGTAATTTTTTATTTTTCATTCTTTGTGTGTTTTTTACTTAACAAACACCATGAATAGAGTGTGTAGATAAGTAGTTTTTAGTTGTGTTTGTTTTGTTTTTTTATTCCTATTTTTGTACTATAATTTAATTGATAAAAATAGAAAAAAAAAATGATATAAAGCGAATTTGTTTCTGTTGATTAATTGGTGTTTTTTTGTTTTTCGACAAATCTTTGATTATGAGAGTTTTTACACAAGTACATAAGTAATATTAAAAAGATAGAAGATCTTATTAAACTTTTTTTAATAAAACAGATGAAGTCTGAATTGGTATAATTAGACAATTTCACGTTTTCATTCGCAACAATCGTAGCTTAGTGAGGGCTTTGTTTAATGCGAAACCTTTACTGTCCAACGTGAGTAGTACATCTTTTAGCTTTAGTAAATCCTTTTGAAATGATTCATGAAAATTTTGAAATTTGAAACTTTAATTTATTTGTTATCTTTGTATCAATGCTTCGTTAAGTTTCTGTATATATATGATTTATAGGAAATTGAAAAGCATTGTTTGTTTAAGATAAATCCTTGAAAATCTGTGTTTTAATTTGTAATTCATAATTCATAATTTAACGAAGTGTTGTTTTTCATTTATTCAAGCTTCAGTACTGATTAATTGTTCTTTTGGTATTATAAAGCTAAATGTAGAACCTTTTCCTTCTTCACTTTCTACCCAAATTCCTCCACCATGTTTTTCAATAAATTCTTTACAAAGAATTAAGCCTAAACCTGTTCCTATTTCCTTTTCCGTTCCTTTTGTTGATGTGTTTTTGTCTATTTGAAATAAATCGTTCATTTTATCACTTGGAATACCTACACCGCTATCGGCTACCGAAATTTCAAGAAAGTTACTATTACTGTGTGTTTTTGATGATATTACAATATTTCCGCCTTTGTTGGTAAACTTTATTGCGTTTGATATTAAATTTCTTAATATAGTCGCAATCATGTTTTTATCTCCATAAATTAATTCATTTTCAGAAATTGTATCTGAAATTTGAATATCTTTTTTATCTGCCTGTCTTTGAAGGTTAAACATTGTTTCAAATA
>JAOZTL010000109.1 GCA_029942205.1 Bacteroidales bacterium
CGATTTCCTTCAACCAAATATACTGGATAGCCTAGATTTTCAATCAAGCTAGCATCATCGGTAAAATGAGACTCATATTTTTGTAAGTAAGCTTTTTTAATTAGTTCATTATTAAATACTTGAGGTGTTTGGATTCGCTTATATTTGTTTCTATCTGCTGTTTTTGAATAGTTGTTTTCTATTTGTCGGATAGAGTCGTGAATGTCTATAAAGGGAATAGCATTACCTTTTTTTTGTGCCAAATCAAAACATTTTTCAATGGTAGCTTGGCTAACCATTGGACGCACACCATCGTGAATTGCCGTCAAACCTGCAGAAGGTAAGTGCTTTACTGCATTTTGGACCGAAAAAAAACGCTCTTTTCCTCCTTCAATGACTTTATGTTTTATATTAAAATTATATTTTTGGAGTAAATTTTTCCAATAATTAATTTGGACAGATGGAAGTACAACATAAATATTTGGGGAAAATTTAGAAAATCGTGTAATGGTATGCATTAGAATTGGGCGTTTATTTAAAAGCATAAATTGCTTTGGTATAGTTGATTGCATTCGACTTCCTTTACCGCCAGCTACAATAATTATTGAATTTATTTTTTCATACATTTTTTTAATAATTAACACTTGATATTTTAAAAATAAGGAGTAAGTAGCAACATTAAATAGCACGAAGTGCTTATCAAATATCTAAAAGTAATAATATATTTTGGAATATCAAGAAAAAATGCAACTTTTGTGCGTTTAAATTTGTCTGAATAAAAACAAAAATGCAAGAGAATTTTAGTATATTTATGTAATGTAAATATTTTTGATTTTTTGTAATAGAAAAAAGTAGAAAATGCCTGAATTAAAGATATTATTAATCAATACGCCACAGGAAAACTCGTTACCAGCAGGAGTCGAAGATGATTTTATCGACATTATTGGGCATTATCCCCCTTTGGGCTTGCTGTATTTGGCAACAGTTCTTGACGAAAAAAAATATGACGTAAAAATACTCGATTGTACACCAATGGGCATATCTTATTCTGAATTAGAAGAAGAAATAAGAAATTATCATCCTAATTTGGTCGGAATTACCACTTACACCACTTCGATGTATGATATATTGAAAACGGCAGAATTAGTGAAATCAATTGATTCAGAAATAATTACATTGCTTGGAGGGCATCATCCAACTTTGTATCCACGCGAATCGGCATCTTACAAGCAGGTTGATTTTATACTGCAAGGTGAAGCAGAAGAAACGATTGTAGAATTGGTAGAAGCAATTGAAAAAAAGGTAGTTACGGATGAATTTAAAAAAATAAGAGGTATTGGTTTTCGAGATGGGGAAAATATATTTGTGCATCGAATAAAACCAGTTATTCAAGATTTAGATCGTTTGCCAATTATTAATCGAGAATTTTTGCCTTCCGAAGTGTATCAGAGTATTATAGGCAAGCACAGTAAAGTGGCAACAGTTATGTCATCGCGAGGCTGTCCATTCAAATGTACGTTTTGTTTTTCGCCAAGTAAAAAATATCGTAGTCGATCGAACGAAAATATTTTACGAGAAATAAAATATTTACAAGAAAAGGGATTTAAAGAAATTTTTTTCTTTGATGATTTATTTGCTCTCCAAGAAGCAAAAGTTATTGAGTTTTCGAGAATGCTACGAGAACAAAATATTCAGATAGATTGGAGTTTTCGTGCACGAATAAGCACGATTACACAAGAAATGATAAACGAAGTAGCCCAATCGGGCTGTCATCGTATTCAATTTGGCATTGAATCGGGAGTAGACAGTACCTTGGAGCGAATTCGGAAAGAGACAAACCCACAGCAGATAAGCCGTGCAGTGGCAATGTGCCAGAAAGCAGGTATTCAGACTGTTGGAAGCTTTATTATCGGGTTACCTGACGAAACTGCTGAAAATATACAAGAAACTATTCGTTTTTCTCGAAAAATAGGACTTAATTATGCACAATATAATATTTTGATTCCTTATCCATTTACACAAATTTACGAAGAAGGGCTAGCAAAAGGGTATTTTACACACGATTATTGGCAAGAATTTGCAGATGACCCGTTGAAAAATACAAAAAAATTTAAAGTTCAATATTGGACAAAAGAAGTGTCAGAAGCCTATTTATTTGAAACAGTAAAAAAAGCGTTTAAAAAATTTTATTTTCGTCCAACAATTATCTTTCATAAGTTAAAAGAAATTCGTAACTTTCAGGAATTAAAAAATTCAATTATCGGTGCTTTTAGCGTCATGCAATTTAAACCAAACCAAAATAAATAAAATCAGTCTTTTTGTTTGATTATGATTATTTAAAATTAGAGTTGAACAGACAGAACATTAAAAAAAAAAAGAATGAAAGTAAAAAATTGTAAATTTATCGAAATTCCTCCAATAAAAGACGGAATTGATGGCTATCTTACAGTGATAGAAGACACAAAACATATTCCATTTGAAGTAAAGCGGGTATATTTTATCAATCATTTAACAAGTAAGTTTGCATTACGTGGTCGTCATGCACACCGCCAATTAGAGCAAGTAATGTATTGCATGAATGGTTCTTGTACTGTCTCACTTGATGACGGCTATCAGAAACAAAATATATCACTTAATAGTGCAGATAAAGGTCTTTATATAGGAACAAACTTGTGGCATACCATGTCTGAATTCAGAGAAGATTGTGTATTAGTCGTTTTAGCTTCGGATAAATACAAAGAGGCAGATTATATTCGCGATTATCAAGAGTTTTTGCGGACAGCAGCAAAATAGATGCATGAAAAATTAATATCGGTCATTATTCCAGTATATAATGGATCGGAAACTATCTCATCTTTAGTTGATAAGCTTATAAATGAATTGGCTTATCGACTAGAGATAGTACTTGTAAATGATGGTTCAATAGATAATTCTGAAGCTATTTGTATCGCACTTTATGAGCAATACCCTGCTATTGTTCGGTTTTATTCGCTTGCCAAAAATGTAGGTGAACATAATGCTGTTATGGCTGGATTAAATAAATGCAATGGGGATTATGCTATAATAATAGATGATGATTTCCAAAATCCTGTATCCGAAGTTGATAAACTAATTGCGTATGGTATTTCTCAGGATTTTGACGCTGTTTTTTCTTATTACGACAAGAAATATCACTCATTTTGGCGCAATATAGGGAGTCAGTTTAATAATTTGGTAGCTAGCCAAATGCTTCATAAACCGAGAAAACTCTACCTAAGTAGTTTTAAAATAATCAATCGTTTTTTGATTGATGAAGTCATAAAATACACCCTTCCTTTTCCGTATATTGATGGATTGATATTACGAAGCAGTTCGCATATAGGGCAAATAAAACTAAAACATCAAGCTCGTTCGCAAGGGCGTTCAGGCTACACGCTTTATAAGCTTATTGCGCTTTGGATGAATATGTTTACTAATTTTTCAGTCCTTCCTTTGCGTTTATCTATATTTATTGGATTTATTTTTTCAATAGTCGGGTTTTTAATAGGAATAGCGACTATTGTAATGAAAATTTATGATCCAAGTTTACCAATGGGCTATGCGTCGTTGATGTTTGGAATATCAATTTTCTCAGGAATCCAACTGATAGCTATTGGTATGGTAGGAGAATATATCGGGCGAATTTTTCTTTCAATCAATAAACAAGCACAATTTTCTATAAGAAAAATTTATGCTAATAAAGCTAAAAAAATAAAAGATTAAACTATATTTGTATATTAATTATCAGATAAGTGAGTGGTCAAAATTAACTGGACATTTAAAAACTTGTATTTTACTGAATCATATAAATTTACAGAATTGCGTAAGCTACATTAAAAAGGTCAAAGACCTTGTAGGATAGAAAAAGTAGCATCATAGAAATAAATATTGCATGCATAAAAAAAGGATATATAGTTTTTTTATATTTATTATTGTACTCATGCAATATTCATGTACACAAATTGCACCTGCCCCAAAAGTACAAAACGGAGAAATCGATTTAAGCAAGTATGATTTAAAAACAGAAAAATTGATTGCACTTGATGGAGAGTGGGATTTTTACTGGGATCAACTTCTTACTCCCGAAGATTTTAAATTCACTTCAAGTATCATTAATCAGAAAAAAACATTCATAGTACCCAATATCTGGAATTCTTATAAAATAAGAAATCATAAAATAGGAAGTCATGGCTATGCAACTTATCGACTGAAAATTAACACAAATGATATTGGTTCACATTACGCATTAAGAATAAATAGGTTAGAAACAGCCTATAAATTATGGGTAAATGATAGTTTGATGATTCAAGTAGGAAAATTAGGAATGAGCAAAAAAAAAAGCATCCCGAAATGGTTACCTACTGAAATATTTTTTGAGATTGATACAAATGTATTAGATATTACAATCCAAATTAGTAATTTTCACCATACAAAAGGAGGCTTTTCGCATCGAATATTTTTAGGAACGCCAGAAAGTGTTCATCTGAAAAGCAAACAAAAAGTAGGGTTTGACACATTCTTGTTCGGTTTATTGCTTATTATTAGTTTATATCATTTTGGCTTATATATTTTACGAAGAAAAGATAAATCGACACTTTTTTTTGGAATATTGAGCTTATCAGTTGCAGGGCATCTTTTTTCTAGTAGCGAATTATTGATAATGCAGATTTTTCCTAATCTATCATGGCGTGTACTTGTTTCTTTTACTTTTATCAGTAATTATATTAGAATAAGTGCATTGGGGCTTTTCTTTTATAAAATATTTGAAGAATATTTTGATCGTCGGCTTGCTTTTGTTATTGGAGCTTGGGCTATTTTATTTAGTTTTCTTTCTGCAGTTACCACAGTCAATTTTTTCAGTAGTTTATTAATTTATTCTCATATTTTTACTGGATTATTGATTATTTACATTATTTATGTATTAATAAAAGCAAGTTTTGATGGCTATAATACAGGAAAACGAAATAGTGCAATCATATCATTAGTCGCTTTCTTTTTTTTAGCACTTACGATGTTGAATGATATTCTTTATGACCGAATGATAATACAAACTACATTTTTAGTACCATTAGGAGTATTTGTATTTATTCTTTTTCAGTCGTTTATGTTATCGCTTAGTTTTTCATCTGCTCTAAATTCTGTTTAAAAAATTACAGAAGAATTAAAATTTACAAATACTAATTTGGAAAGAATTGTTGAAAATAGAACAGAAGAAATAACGCAACAGAATGAACAGATAACTACTCAAAATAAACATATAGAAAAACAACAAACAGAATTACAAATAAAAGTAGATGAATTAACTGTTAGAGATAGAGACATTACGGATAGTATAAATTATGCACGCCGGATTCAAGCTTCTGTATTACCTCCAAAGTCAGATGTAATTAGTTTATTTCCGAAATCATTTATTTTTTTCAGACCTAAAGATGTATTAAGTGGTGATTTTTATTGGGTTCATAAATTAGAAAAAACAAACCCTGATGGATCAATTGAAGAGCGAAAACTAATAGCAGCAGTCGATTGCACAGGGCATGGTGTACCTGGTGCATTGATGGCGATTATTGGAAATAATCTGCTAAACCATGCAGTAGGAGAGTATTTGTGTAAGACTCCAGGACGTATTTTGCATATTTTGGAAGAAGGTTTAAAATCGGCAATGCGATCAGAAAATGAAGTCAAACAGCCTGATGGCATGGATCTGGCTTTATTGGCATACAACGATAAAACTCGAATATTGGAGTATGCAGGAGCGCATAATCCTCTATTTTTAATAAGAAATAGAGAATTAAAGATATATAATGGAAATAAGTATTCGATCGGTGGAAATATGAAGCGGTTTAATATGAAAAAAGAATTTATCAACCATACGATAGAAATTTTACCTGAAGACAAAGTATATATTTTTTCAGATGGTTTTGCAGATCAATTTGGAGGAGCAAAAGGTCGTAAATTTATGGCAAAGCGTTTTCGTGAATTATTAGTAACAATCAGTAATCTACCTATGGATAAACAGTTATCCGTGGTTGAAAAAACCTTTGATAATTGGAAAAAAGATTATGCACAAATTGATGATGTATTGATTATTGGTATAGAATTTTAGGTTTTCGACTAATAATATTGCTGTTAATAATCAAGCAATTTAATAATCCATAAATCTTAAATTGCAGACTTCATCTATTTTTATATTTTATACAATTATTAATGACTTGTAGTGAGAGTTTAAGTTAAATGTAAAATTACACAACTTATCATATAATTTGTTGAAATATAACGATACAGATAATCCAAAATAATAAAACAGACAAAGTCTGAATTGACTTATTTTTTATGAATCGATTAATAGAAATATTGAAAAACAATAGATATGCAATATTATCTATTATTATTATATTATTGCTTGTTTTTGCTGTATATTATCCAGCATTAGACAATGATTTTGTAAATTGGGATGATGATCGTTATGTTACCGAAAATACGATTATTCAAGAGCTGAATCAAGAAAACACGACAAGATTATTTACAGAATTTTATTTTGTAATGTACATTCCTATAACTTTGCTTACTTATAGTTTTGATTATTGGCTTGTCGAACTTAATCCATTTTGGTATCATTTACATAATTTATTGATTCATTTATCGAATACATTACTTGTTTTTATTTTTATTTATAAACTGACAAAACAAGCTAAAAGTCGCTATTTTTTAGAATTAGCCGCTATTAGTGCCATTCTTTTTGGTTTACAATCACTTCATGTAGAGTCTGTTGTATGGATTTCTGAGCGAAAAGATGTATTGTTTACTTTCTTCTTTTTGTTATCATCCGTTTTCTATCTGGATTATATGCGAACGGATAATCGAAAATATTTTTATGTCGCTATTTTTATATTTTTATTGTCTTTAATGTCTAAAGGACAGGCAGTTACCTTGTCTGTTAGTTTATTGGTTTATGATTATTTTTTAGATCGTAAGTTACTGTCTAAGAAAGTAATACTCGAAAAAATTCCATTTTTACTGTTATCATTATTGTTCGGAATTATTGCAATTTTTGCAATAAATACCGAAGAGCCATTTGCTGATACTTTTCGGAGTTCTATAACAGAAGATGTGAGCCGACCTTTCTTAGAAAATGTACTTTATGCTAATTATGGATATATTCAAAATATTGTAAAGTTAATTATTCCTTACGAATTATCTGCAATTTATCCCTATCCAAACAAAGTTGATGGTGAAATAGCAATACAATTTTTCTTTTATCCAATAGCAGTATTGGCAATTATTGCATTGTTTTTTTACATGTTTAAGAGAAATAAGTATGTCGTATTTGCGATTGCTTTTTTTACATTTAATATTGTATTGCTACTGCAAATATTTTCGTATCAGAGTTATATTCTGACAGATAGATACAGTTATGTCCCCAGTATTGGACTTAATTTATTGATTGCTTATGGATTTATAAAATTGACAGAAATTAATAGAAATCTTAAAATACCATTACTTACATTTGCATTATTTTATCTAAGTTTTGTTGCTTATACGACACACAAACGTACAGATGATTGGCAAAATAGTATCACACTTTGGGAAGATATTAATAAAAAATATCCAAATGTAATTGTTGCATATTATAATAAAGGAACTGCTTGGCAAGATTTGGGAGAATATGAAAAGGCGATAGAAGCCTATACTACAACAATTTATATCGATCCGATGCATTTAAGCTCATATTCTAACAGAGGAATATTGCTAGCACAAAGTGGGAAAATAAATGAAGCTCTTCAAGATTTCAATAAAGTAGAAGAAATTGATTCTAACTTCTTGAGTATCTATACGAACAGAGGAAATACGAAAGCTATTTTGGGTAAATACGAAGAAGCAATTCTTGATTATAACAAAATAATTAGTAAAAATCCAAATGCTACGGATGCGATTTTGAACAGAGCTTTAGCCAAAATATTATTAAATCAGAATGAATCGGCACTTGATGATTTGGATAAATTAATACAAATGAATTTGAAAACAGCCCATGTATATTTTAATATTTCAAAGGCAAATAAACAATTAGGCAGATATGATTTAGCACTTCAAAATATTGATGAAAGTATTCGATTAAATTCTTTGAATATTTTGGCATTACAAACGAAAGCTCAAATTTTAGATTTACAAAATAAGCAGGATGAAGCATTACGTATTTATCAGAATATAATACAGAAGGATACTAGTTTTATTAAAAAAGAGCTTCGCAAGGGACAAGTTTACGAAGCTCGAAAAGAAACAGAAGCGGCTATGGATCAGTATATTTTTTTGATTCGTATAGCTCCTAAAAATACGGATGCACGACTAGCTAGGGCAATTTTGTTCGGAAAAAGTGGACAGCTCGATCAGGCAATTATTGAATTTTCGGAGATAATAAAGATTGATCCCAGTGGTGCAACTGCTTATGTCAATCGGGGCTTTGCTTATGGATTAAAAGGTAATAGAAATCAGGCACTTATAGATTATGAGCGAGCAATAGCTTTAAACCCAGAAAATGCTTCGGCCTACTACAATCTAGCTTTGCTGTTCTTGAAACGTAATCAAAAACAAAAAGCTTGCGAAAATCTGAAGCGAGCTGCCGAGCTTGGTCTGAAAGAAGCGAAACAACAATACCAAAACACTTGTAAATAAGAGAATTACCTACAAAGAAATGATTCCAAAATAGTATTTTTTTGATAATTAATAAATAGCGAAGCTTTCTATAAGTTAATTTTACATTGGTAAATTTGAATAATTTGCATTAACTTTGTAGGCAGGCATAAAGAGTAGAA
>JAOZTL010000110.1 GCA_029942205.1 Bacteroidales bacterium
TAAAATTTTAAGTGCAGTAAAACGGAAAAAGATAACGGATTTATCGGGTGTTTTGCTGTTGAATTGGTATAAGTCAAGGACTGTATGTTTAAATTTTATATAAAAAAAAATCACGTTTTTATAAATTAAAACCATAAAACCTGCCCGATTAATTTGCTTTATTACTATTTTAGCCTTACTTTTAAATCTTTAATTCAAATATGAATCAGAATACAATGATACGGATAAAAATACTCACATTCTTGTTGTTTCTTTCAAGCACAGGACTCCAAGCCCAACAATTGCCTAATGCCACGCTACACGAGCATACCGCCCGATGCAGTCATGCGCATTTCCCAATAAACTACTCAGCCACTGGCATTGGCGATAGTTACGACATGCGCTACCAGCGTTTGGAGTGGACGGTGGATCCTGCTAAGTTTTACATCAGTGGAATAATTACCACCTACTTTGTTCCGATGCACAGTAAGGTAAGTACACTTAGTTTTGATTTAACCAAATCGCTTATCGTAGATTCCGTAATTATTCATCAACAAAATCAGACATTCACACACAAAGACAATGTCCTAAGTATTACTCTCGACAAGGTTTTACAACCCAATCAGCTCGACTCGGTGCAGATTGTGTATCACGGCGAGCCCTTCAAAAGCGGCTTTGGTACTTTTACCAAAAGTACGCACAAAGGAATCCCTATAATATGGACACTCTCTGAGCCTTATGGCGCAAAAGACTGGTGGCCTTGTAAGCAAGACTTAACCGATAAAGTAGACTCTATCGATATTCTAATTACTGCCCCAAAACAATACAAAGCGGCTTCTAATGGCGTACTGCTTTCGGAAATAGAAAATGGCGAACAAAAAACCACACACTGGGCACACAAACACGCCATAGCTGCCTACTTAATCGCTTTTGCTGTAACAGAATACGAGGTATACACAGAATATGCACAAGTGAGCGAAACACAAAAAGTGCCTATTATCAATTATGTGTATCCTGAGAGAGCAAAAAAAACAAGAAAACAAACAAAAAATCTAATTCCAATCATGGAGCTATACAGCCGTTTGTTTATGCCCTATCCGTTTGCTGATGAAAAATATGGACACGCTCAATTCGGCTGGGGAGGCGGTATGGAGCACCAAACGATGAGCTTCATGGGCAGTTTCTCGATTTCGCTCATGGCGCACGAGCTTGCCCACCAGTGGTTTGGCGACTACATCACTTGTGGTAGTTGGCAAGACATTTGGCTCAACGAGGGCTTTGCTGTTTATTTGGAAGGATTAGCCATAGAGCACGGCTATAATCCTTATAACAATTGGAGTACTTGGAAGAAAGGGCAAATACGCAGCGTTACCAGCAAAAACGGAGGATCTTTATTCGTGAACGACACCAGTTCGGTATGGGGCATATTCAACTCTCGACTCACCTACAACAAAGGTTCGATGGTGCTGCACATGATTCGTTGGGAACTTGGCGATTCTCTATTTTTCAAAGCATTACAAAATTACTTAGCTGACCCGAAATTAGCCCATAAGTATGCTTATACGAAAGATCTTCGGCAGCATTTTGAAGCAGTAAGCAATCGTAATTTAAAAGGATTTTTTGACAATTGGGTATATCAAGAAGGCTTTCCAATTTACACTATCAACTATGAACAAAATAATGATAATATTTTGCATTTAAGCATCCAACAAACACAATCGCACCCATCGGTGAATTGTTTTCAAATGCACCTGCCTATCCAAGTCAAAGGAAACGGGCAAGACAGCCTATTGCGAATAGAAAACAACAAAAACATGCAAGAATATTTCATTCCTCTCGATTTTGAGATAAACGAATTTGTTTTTGATCCAGAAAGCTGGATCGTTACTCGCAACAGTAAAATAATTCAAAAAGAAAATACTTTGGATGAAAAATGGATGCAGTTAAAATCAAATGTAGTACAGGAAACACTTAAAGTATCTTTTAACAAGAAATTTGTTGTTAAAAAAATCGAGATAATTAATCGCAATGGAACAATTATTGCTTCTATAGAAGAACCTAAAAAACAGAAACTAGAGATTATCATTAAGCATTACGAATCTGGCACTTACATAATAAAGGCTGAAAGTGCCAAAGGAGTGCTCTACAAACAATTTATTAAACAATAAGAAAATATAATATAATTAAAACTAATGACTATGATACTTTACGAAATTTCAGAAAAAATGTCTAGCGAATGGAACGCAGAAGTAAAAGCAGTAGTTGATACTTGGCATGATTATACTGTCTCGCTCGATCAATATAAAGGAGCGGTAATAGATACAGGAGTAGCTTATTCCAAAGTCAATGGGGGAATCGCTTGGGTAGTAGATTCGTCTAAAGCAAAAGGTGTGTTCTCTCAGGAAATACAGAAATTTATTGAAACAGACGTATTTCGTATTTTTGCAGAAAATGGTATTAAGTATTTCATTGCTATCAATTCGGAATTGAGTGCTCTCACACGCATGACTGTAAAGCAATATTCGACTCAAGCGGGACCGCATGGCGTACAAATGATCGAAACAAAAACGGTAAAAGATGCCATTATGTGGCTCAAAGAGAATGCTTAAGGTCTTTCAACCTTTTTAAATTGCTCACGCACTAGTGGAATAACGCTCATAATCAATAACTTATCAAGAATCAAGTTCATATTTGAATAGAATTGCGTAAGCAACATCAAAAAGGTCAAAAAACTAAAAAGAGACTGTTCCACAACGAACAGCCTCTTTTTGTTTTCCGCACTAAAATCTAATAACGATAATGATCGGCTTTGAAAGGTCCGTCTTTAGGAATTCCCAAATATTCAGCCTGTTCGTCGCTTAATTTTGTTAATTTCACACCTACGTGAGCCAAGTGCAAACGAGCTACTTCTTCGTCCAAATGCTTTGGTAAACGGTATACTCCTAGTTCGTAATTGTCTCTCCATAATTCGAGTTGCGCCAAAGTTTGGTTTGTGAACGAGTTACTCATCACAAACGATGGATGACCTGTTGCATTACCCAAATTCACCAATCGACCTTCCGACAATAAAATTATCGAGTGTCCTTCAGGGAAGAAATATTGATCTACTTGATCTTTGATATTCACCTTTTTTGTTACATACGCTTCCAATTGAGCCACTTGTATTTCGTTATCGAAGTGTCCGATATTACAAACGATCGATTTGTCTTTCATGTTTTTCATGTGCTCTAGCGTAATGACATCTTTGTTACCAGTAGTGGTTACATAAATATCACCTTCGGCTAATGCATCTTCTACGGTAGTTACTTCAAAACCCTCCATAGAGGCTTGTAGTGCGCATATCGGATCGATTTCGGTAACCAGAATACGTGCTCCATATCCTTTCATCGATTTTGCCGAACCTTTACCCACATCACCGTATCCACAAACGACTACTTTTTTTCCAGCAATCATGATGTCTGTACCACGTTTGATACCATCAGCAAGCGATTCACGACATCCGTATAAGTTATCAAATTTGGATTTCGTAACCGAATCATTCACATTAATTACAGGGAATAATAACGTGTTATTTTCCATCATTTGATAGAAACGGTGTACTCCAGTTGTTGTTTCTTCGGATACTCCTTTGATATTTTTAGCCGCATTGTGCCATTTTTGAGGATTTGCAGCCAAATGTTCTTTCAAGTTTTTGTACAACTCTACTTCATCTTCGGCAGTGTATGTTTTATCAGCGATACTAGGTGTATTTTCGACTTCAAAGCCTGCGTGTACCATCAACGAAGCGTCGCCACCATCGTCTACGATAAGGTCTGGTCCCGAACCATCAGGCCAAGTAAGTGCCTGCTCGGTACACCACCAGTATTCGGCAAGTGTTTCGCCTTTCCAAGCGTACACAGGAATTCCAGCCTCGGCCATAGCGGCAGCGGCGTGGTCTTGTGTCGAGAAAATATTACAACTAGCCCAGCGAACATCTGCTCCCAATTCCACTAATGTTTCAATCAATACGGCCGTTTGTATGGTCATGTGCAACGAGCCTGTAATTTTCGCACCTTTTAGCGGTTTGTCTTTGCCAAATTTTTGACGAAGCGACATCAAACCTGGCATTTCGTATTCAGCCAAGGCTATTTCTTTTCGTCCCCAATCAGCTAAAGATAAATCTCGTACTTTATGAGGAAGTACTGTTTTATTTTCCATGTTATTTTCTTTTTTAGGTCTGCGACCTATTTAATGTTGCTTACGCACTTATGAAAATTCATACGATTCAATGAAATACAGAATTATTAATGTAAGGCTAATTTTGCCCTACTCTTAAAAAAAAGATTAATCCACTTAAGACTTTGTCTGTTTTATTATTTATACTCATTTATATAGCTATATTTTAACGATTTATGACACTACTTGATGTAATTGTACTTATTTAGGCGTAACCTACTGATTTACATTGATAATTTGTTATAAATTGTCCAAAAATAAGTATCAAAACAGACGAAGTCTGAATTTACGTGGATAGTCCTTATATTCTATTTGCAAAGTTAATTTTTTTAATCTGAAAAACAATTTATTCTAGGTCTTCGACCTTTTTGATGAAGCATTCACACTTATTCAAAGCTATTGCAATCAATGACTTATCGAAAAATTTGTCCAAAAATAAATATCAAAACAAACGAAGTATGGAAGACCTTATTTTGCTACAAAAATCCACACAGGACTTTTTTGATTTTGGCTATTATAAGCCTCTGTAGCCACAATAGCGTCATCCAAAGTAGTAAATTGACGAATACTAAGTTTTATCCAACCACCCTTTTCTGGTAATGCAATGGGATTATAACCTTTGTCTTTGAGTTTTAGAATCACTTGCTTCAAATTCGTATGACTACGATAGCTGGCACTTACCAAATGAAAAAGGGTTTGTCCTGTTCCTATTTCTGGTTGAATTTGCTTTACGTCACGTTTTACGATTGTGCTATCGGGAAAAGAATCATATAAAATATTACCTACAAGGCTTTGTTCTGCTACTTTTTCGTCCTCCACAGGTATTGCTGTTTTTTCTTTTTTGGGGCTAGTCGATAAAATTGCTTGTAACCAATTTTGTTCGTATTGTTTTATTAATAAACCGTATTTTTCACCCAGTTCAAGTTGAGTAAAACCTACAAAAATAAGAACTAAAACAGGCAGTATTGTCAGAGCAATTTTCAATCCTGTGCGTGCTTTTACTGGCGGTAATTCTTTTATCTCTATTTCTGATACTTCAAAATCGGTTTCTTTTTTATGTTTTTTCGGAGGAATATGTATATTTTCAAGACCATACGAATGTACCAAAAAATTAGTTCCTAGTTTTTCTTCAAAAAGCAAATCGTCTTCTTGTGCATACAGGTAGCCAATATCATCAAAGAATACTTTTTCTCCTTTACGTAGCATGGCTTTGGAGTGTTCCACAAAGTCGTTTATCAGCGTATAAGCATCATCTGGATTCATGTTTTCTTTTTCGCTAATGTAGCTTTGAAGTGTGCCGCTATCGGTAGTGATACTTTTATCAAATAATACAGAAAGCCCTGGTGGCGAAAGCAAACGTGTGGATTCGTCAAAGGATGCGGATTTATACTGGGTATAAAATTTACCTAGTCCTGATACAATAATGCTATCGGACTCTTGTAATATACTGGTTATGTAATGTTTGATTTTCACTTGTTTGGTTCTTATACAAAATAAATGTTGTATTTTCTATTTATGCAATAATATTGCCATTAAAAATCGACAATGTTAAAATACTACTCTATGCATGCTGTTTTTACTCCAAACAAAGATATAAAAAAAATTTGAATTGTATCTAAATTTTAGTTTTCTCTCCAAATTTAATTTTTTCTTTGAAAGAAAACGGAGGAAGTTTTTTTTATGCGATTAAAAATATTATTTTTGATGTTATTAAAAAACACAATTTAAATGAATGAATTATGAAAAGAACATTATTTTTATTTATGACAGTTTTCGTAATGGTAGTCTTTGCTGCATCTTGCGGAAATACCGAAGAAGCAGCAGACGAAGCAGTAGAATCAGAGCCTGAAGTGGAAGTAAAACCAGTAGCCGACTATACCTTAGGTGGTGAATTATATGCAGGCAAGAGTATTTGTGCGGGATGCCATCAAGCTAGTGGTGAAGGAGTAACTGGAACGTTTCCTCCTTTGGCTAATTCGGATTATCTAAACTCTGCAAGCAAAGAAGACATCATCAGACAAACCTTGTACGGAGCAGCCACGCCTATTATTGTAAATGGAACAGAATATCCTGGTGGAGTAATGGGAGCAGCCGTAGCAGCTATCGAACTATCGGATCAAGAAATAGTCGAAATTATAAATTATATGCTTAACAGTTGGGGAAATGATCTGGGTACGGTTAGTGCCAAAGAGATTGCAGCTCAACGTGTAGACTAAATTTTAGTATACTGAAATGCTATCCTAAATTATGAATTTAAAACGTTTCTTTTCTGCCTGTTTTTACTCATAAAAACAAACAAAAAAATAATTCATTTTCTAAATCACAATTATAACAGCAATTCAGTATAAAACAAACGAGTAGTTATCGAGAGAATATATTTTGCTCGATACTACTTTGTCATTATTTTTACATCAAACAAAACAAATGAAGAATTTTTTCTTTATTCTATTCAGTTTTTTCCTTCAAATACTTACTTACAGCCAAACAGCACCTGCGGCAATTGGAGGCGAGATGGATTTATCCAATTGGAAATTTGAAAATTATGGTAGTGTCGATTTAGACGGAAACTGGGAGTTTTACTGGAATGAACTATACAGCCCTCAAGACTTTGCCCTACGAAAAACGAAATCACCTGAGCTTTATCATGTTCCTGCCCTGTGGAACAATAGAGAGATTAATGGACAAAAAGTAAGTGGCGAAGGCTACGCTACTTTTCGTTTAATCATTCATCTGGATGGACAAAAAAATCTGCTAGCTCTAAAAACTCCACGCCTCGAAACGGCACACAAAATATGGATCAATGGTAAATTGCTAGCAGAAAACGGAATCGTTGCCAAATCGGGTGATGAAATGAAAGCTCGCTGGTATCCTGACGATTTATTCTTTATTACCGAAAGTTCACAAATAGAACTGGTTATACAAATAAGTAACTTTAAACACCGAAAAGGCGGCATTTCGCAAAGTTTAACCATCGGTACAGCCAAAACTATTGCAAATACAACAAGACAAGAAGACGGATTCACTATTTTTATTATCGGAGTATTGCTGATAATGACAATTTATCATTTTGGATTATTTGTTTTGAGACAAAAAGATAAATCAACCCTCTATTTCGGGCTAACCACCTTGCTGACTGCCATAAATTCGCTTACTACTGGTGGGATTCTTCTCGTCAAGTTTTTCCCTGATTTCTCGTGGGAATGGGTCGTGAAATTTAATTTTATCACCAATTATTTACGATTAGGCTCTTTTGCTTTGTTTCTTGCTGCTTTGTTTCCAAAAGATTTTAATCAACGATTTGTGAAAATAATTGCTTGGTTTGGAATAGGCATGTCGGCTTTTGTATTAGTTACTCCAGCCATTATTTATTCTCACACACTTATTTTGTTTGAGATTGCGGCCCTCATCACCTTGGTATACCTGATGTACGGGCTTGTTATGGCAAGTAAAAGAGGGAGAAATAGTGCTATTTATTCTATCTTAGGTACACTTGTGCTAGTCATAACTGTAATTAATGACATATTACACGACAATCAAATCATACAGACAACCTATTTAGTGTCCTTTGGTATGTTTGTATTTATCTTTTTTCAGTCGTTTATGCTTTCTTTGGTATCATCCAATACTTTTTCATCGGTCGAAAGACTATCCAAACGCCTGCTGGCTCTCGATAAAATCAAGAACGAATTTTTACGTGCACAAAACTCAAAGCTTTCCGAAGCTCTTCGCATTATTCTGGATAATCTGGCAACCGAGCGTGGTGCACTCATCCTGAAACAGCCCGATGGATGGGGAATTAAAGTATTGGTAGACATTAATGAACCAAAGAATGATATTGAAACCTTCGTATTATTACAAGAATTATATGCACAAGAAATGCCTACTATTCCACGCCACTTGATTCAACGAGTGAGTACGATACAAGAAAATATAACGCTAACGGATGCCTTTACGTCCGAATTTAAAGACGATCGTTATATCAAAAAAACAAAAGCAAAATCGATCGTTTGCTACACTTTAAAAGAAAACGATGAATTGAAAGGGATTTTGTATCTCGAACAAAAAAACGAAAGCAGTTATTTCAATTCCGAAAAGCTATCCATTATCGATATGATTAGCTCGCAACTATACACCATTATCGAAAACTCGTTGATATACGAAGAGTTGGAGCTATTTAATCATCGATTGGAACAAAAAGTGAAAGAACGAACCGCCGAAGTGTATCAGCAAAAAGAAGAAATTCTTTCGCAATCGGAACAGCTCGAACTCAAAAACCAAGAGTTGGAAAAACTATCCATCGTAGCCAGCGAAACCGATAATGCCGTAGCTATACTGACCGAAAATGGGCATACCGAATGGGTGAATGAAGGCTATCACCGAATGTATGGATTGAAAATAAACGACCTGAATGGTACGGCATCCGAACAAGAAAAAAATGCCGTAGAAACAGTCGTAGAAACAAAGAAATCCTTTATTTACGAATCGCTGCGCAAGCATCAAAACGGTGGAAAAGTATGGATA
>JAOZTL010000111.1 GCA_029942205.1 Bacteroidales bacterium
GTACCACTGTTCGATTGTTGTATGAATTTTCGTTTTCGAGCAGAGCCACACCCATTTGAGCCGCATCCAGTAGCGAAGTGCTACCTCCAAAACCTTTCATTCCGACAGGTTTTGAGCTTTCAAGCAAGTGCTTTTTATAAAAATCGAGTTTCGTGCTTTGTTTAATGCGCGAATCGTATTTGTCTACCGCAACGGAATCAATTGTTTTTTTATTTTCAATGAATTTTTGCACCCCGTTTTGTAGTACTTCGCAACGCTCGTTGCCCATCGATCCACTGTGATCTAGCACGTACACCGTAGCATTAGGCTTGGTTTTATCGTCGCGCGTTTCGCTTATCTTAAAGCTTGTCAAATTTGTAATCGTGCCATCGGGAGCTTTTAGTTTGAGCGATCGCCAAATATGCCGCCAAGCTCGATCATCGGCACCATAATAATACACGCCATTGGCGTCCATCAAGTGCACTTGAATGCCCGACGTGTCGCCTACGAGTTCCACCGTTTTTATATGCAAACGCAAAATACTACTATCACTAAGCGTACTGATGTGCTTAAATTTATGTATCGGTACATACAAATAGTCTTTAGGAGGGCGAGCATCCGTTTCTATCTCTTTCTCGTTGCGAGGTATCCATAACTGTTGATTCATGGCTATAAGCTTGGGCTTTTTGATGTTACTGACTAGCTCCGAAGCAGGGATTTCATAAACATTCAGATCATCGTCCTGCACAAAGGCTTTGGAATTACCAGTTCCCCAAGCAATAAATTGATAATTATTTAGCTTCACTTTTTCTTTGGACGATGATGTGTTTTTCAGGTAAGTAACATGCTTTGTTCCATGAGTAGAATATGCCAGAAATCGAAAATCGGGACTAAGCATTTGTTTTTTTGATTGATCTGCATGACTTAGGTTTTTTATTCCTAAATCACAATTGAGTGCTTTTTCAAATTTTTTATTTTTATAATCAAACAAAGCTGCCGTTATTTCATTGGCTTTCACGATTACTTTAGAGTTTCCCACAAAATGATACGGATACAAAGCAATTGGTGCGCTAAACGATTTGTTGCTAATGTTAAAAAATGCTCTTCGTTGATAAATATCAATAAAGTGTAGTTCTTTCACTCCGCCCACCTTTAGGGCAATCACCCACAATCGAGAATCGGGGCTAATGGAGCATTCCTCATGAATAATTCTATATGGTTCTTTGATTGTTTTAGCTAATATTTTCTGTACGTCAAGGATTGCTTCTTTTCTGAAAGTAGGCAATGCATAACTGATGAGTTGTAAATTGTTTTCTTGCTCCGATACGATTAAGGCTCTTGTGTTTTTTTGTGAAACATGGATTTGTGATCCACGAATATTTTTTTTGATACGAGGCTTTTTACGTTCCCAAAAATAAAATTTATTAGCAGATTGTCCGATCAGAAAATAATCGTTACTTGTAAAAAAAAGCGTATCGAGGGCTTCTTTTGGCGCACGATACGACGAGCTTTCCTTACCTGTGTTTATTTCATGCACTTTTAACTGATTATTTTTATAGATCAAAAAATAATTCCAACGATTCATGAACGCTACTTGGTCTGGCTCATCAATTTGAGCCGTAATATTTGCTATTTGTGTACTCCAAAACCAATAATGTGTACCCGTGCGGGTATAGAACATTTTACCTGTTTGCGACATCCGTATTTCATCAAAAGCCTGCTTCGAGGGCAAGGGCAAGGTCTGTATCCATGCTCTGGAAGGCGTTTCGTAAATATCAATTAAATTTATTTTCGTTTGTGCATTGAAATTAGAAACCGTTAAAAAACGACCATCAGGATTTATTGTGGCACGTGTTTGTGCATGCAATTCGCCTGCTATCATTGATAAGAAAAAAAAGATAGAAACTAATCGGATTCTTTTCGGATTAAATATTCGTATAGTCTGACATAAATTCATAATTTTGTGTTTTTAGCTTGCTGCGCCATTGGCACTCGGTTGTATATAAAAGCAATGTGTTTGTTCAAGTTTACAACCCTTTTCCAATAGCTCGAAGATATTAACGATAAAATATAAAATTAAGAAATAAATTTAAAAATATGAAACATTTAATTGCGCCCTCGATGCTATCGGCAGATTTTGCAAATTTAGAAAAAGATATACAAATGATAAACAAAAGTGATGCCGATTGGTTACATTTGGATATTATGGATGGCTTATTTGTTCCAAATATTTCATTTGGGTTTCCTGTGGTATCGCATATCAAAAAACACGCTCAAAAACCTCTGGATGTGCATTTAATGATTGTAGATCCTGATCGCTATATTCAACAATTCCGCAAGGCTGGAGCCGACATTCTTACGGTGCATTACGAGGCTTGTACGCATTTGCATCGCACGCTGCAAGCCATTCGTCAGGAAGGCATGCAAACGGGCGTTTCGCTCAATCCCCACACACCAGTAGCTTTGTTGCACGATGTGATTACCGAGATTGATGTCGTTTTGTTGATGTCGGTCAATCCTGGCTTTGGTGGGCAACGGTTTATCGAAAACACGTACAGCAAAATACGAGAATTAAAACAATTAATTACAGAAAAACAAGCAAAAACATTGATAGAAATAGACGGAGGTGTAGATGCGAGTAATGCACAAAAATTGATAGAAATGGGTGCCAATGCCTTGGTTGCTGGCAGTTTTGTGTTTAAATCAGATGAACCAAGTCGCACGATCAGCCAACTAAAAAATCTAGATTTTTAGAGCGTACAATTTATTTTTATTCATAAAATTATATAAACAATGAATTACTATTTTATTTCGTATACATACAAATAATCGATTTTCATTGCCTGTCCCTTTCCTATAAGATAACCAATATTGCTACCATAAAGAGGTTCAAAAGGAGCAGAGTGTACTAATTTTTCATTCAAAAAGAAATAGTACATGTTGTTGTATTTGCGAATAGTCAGTTTGGTGTATGCAATGTTGCTAACCTCTGGCGAATCGGTATAATCGACATAATCGATGATGCCCGTTGGCGACATTTTGTAGGCTGTGTACTGTCCTTTGGGTGTGATTCCAAATCGGAACGAGTGTTTATTTTCGTCCATTCCCCACAGAATACAATTTTCGTAACCAATGCCTCCTTCTACACATTTTATTTTGGTTTCAATCTCGAAATTCTGATAACTACGTAAATCTTGTTCTATCATGGTCGAATAGAAGCTTTCCTCGTATGTTTTGAAATAAAAATAGCCATTGTTTATTTTTCTGTTGGTTGCATTGGTTTTTCCTATGCCCCAGTCATACGCATTATTTATGAAATCGTCTTTCATTATCACCTTCTTTTTACTGACAGCTATGTTGCCATACACGCTTGCGTCTATATTTGAATGATTGCTGTTAGGCGATTGTGGGCTATTTGGTCTTTGTGGCCCTTTTGATTTGCTTGCTTTAATATAAGAAACATGAAGGAAATTAGCTCGAATAAGAGATGTCTTTCCTATTTCAAATCCAATATTATTTCCCGTAAAATATTTATAGGGCACTGTTCCTACCAGTTTTTTATTAAAAAAGAAATAATACTTATTCTTTACTTTCCGAATGGTTAATAAGTTGTATTCACCTTTTTTGTAATTGGTTAGATTAGTCCAATCAATTAATTTTTCATAGTTCCCATTAGCATATCTGGTTACCTCAAATTGCCCCGATTCGGTAAACATAAACCCATAGTCGGAATATGAATTACCTGTATTTACGCCCCAAAGGAGGGCATGTCCTCTTGTATCTTTTCCCAAAAAATGCTTAATTTCTGTTTCTATCTGAAAATCTTTGGAGTGATCAAAAGGGATCGGTAAGTGGCTAGTTTCAGAATTATCATCACTCAAGGATTGCAACATGTAGCTGCTTCTATTAACGGCTGTACTCATCGTGCTTCGGGTTCCTTCGAGCCATTCATTGGAGTTATTGTTAAATTCTTCAGTAAAAATCGGCGTTTTTTGATTATTACTTACTGCATAATAGTTTGTAGGATCAAATTGTCCTTGAGTATTTATGGCTAAAATCGCCATCATCAGTACACTTATTAGTTTTTTCATGTTTATTTATTTTAGAATTAGTGTCTTTTTTCGATAAATTATTGCAGTATTTTAGTGTCAAATCAGATTAAGAAAAAGAGTAACAAAAATAATCTTTTCCGTTACTCTTTTCATTATCTTTTGTTCAGTTATTCAGTAGCACTTAATGCTGCTCTTACTTTATTTTCAAGTTCTTCGGCTAACTCGGGGTTGTCAGTCAATAAATTTTTCACAGATTCTCGTCCTTGTCCTAGTTTTGTTTCGCCATAGCTAAACCACGATCCGCTTTTTTTGATTACTTCCATCTCTACGCCTAAGTCAATAATTTCACCAACTTTGGATATTCCAATGCCATACATCAAATCAAATTCTGCTTTTCGGAAAGGAGGCGAAACTTTGTTTTTCACCACTTTTACTCTCGTTCTGTTTCCAACTACGTTTTCGCCGTCTTTGATTTGTCCAATTCTGCGAATATCGATTCTTACACTGGCATAAAATTTTAGAGCATTTCCTCCAGTTGTTGTTTCAGGGTTTCCAAACATTACGCCTATTTTTTCACGTAATTGATTGATAAATATCACCGTAGTATTTGATTTACTGATATTTGCTGTTAGTTTACGCAAAGCCTGCGACATAAGCCTAGCTTGCAATCCCATGCGTGAATCGCCCATGTCTCCTTCTATTTCAGCTTTTGGGGTAAGAGCCGCTACGGAGTCAATCACGATTAAATCCACCGCACCCGAGCGTATCAAATGGTCGGTAATTTCTAATGCTTGCTCGCCATTATCTGGCTGCGACATGTACAGATTATCGACATCCACGCCTAGGTCTTTGGCATAAAACCGATCAAAAGCATGCTCTGCATCAATAATGGCAGCAATCCCACCTTCTTTCTGAATTTCGGCAATGGCATGTATCGCAAGGGTTGTTTTTCCTGATGATTCAGGACCATAAATCTCAATCACTCTTCCACGAGGGTAGCCACCTACTCCAAGAGCTATATCCAAAGCCAACGATCCGCTACGTATGGATGGAATATCATCAAATACGGTATCACCTAGCTTCATGATTGTTCCTTTCCCGAAATTTTTATCTAATTTATCGAGAGTTAATTGCAATGCTTTTAATTTTTCTTGTTTAGGATCTTTTTCTTCTTTTTGTTTTGCCATTATTTTATTTTTATTTGAAATTTTAAGGTCTTCGACCTATTTTATATTGTTTATAAACACTTTGTACTATTGAATGTTACTTACCATTTTGTTTCGTCATATTCTACCAAATAAGTACTTAGTTCTACGCCTTCAATGGTTTCTTTATTTTCTGTTATGTTTTCGGGTAGTGTAAAGCCATTTGAATAAAAAACAAGATAAGTTGCTTTTTTTAATTCCATTCGACTGGCATAATAAGCTAATTGGGTTTTACCTAAAATAAATTTACTCTGACTGTAATAAACTTTAGTCTCAAAAATAAATTCATTACCGTCAAAATTCAGGATCATATCACTTTGCCCTAAGCCTGTGAGTGCTTCACGGTATATTTTGCCTTCCAGTTCTTCCACAATGGCATTGATATATGTTTCAAAGCTGTATATTAATGCACTTTCTTTTAACGATTGGAAGTTCCCTTTTTTATCTTTTTTCATAAAAGGCTTAAAACCACGCCGTTTTATATACGCTCTATAAGAATTTATTAATTTTGCTATTTTAAAATTGCCTCTGCTATCAAAATATTCATCAGCAAGAATTGTACGACTAATTAGTTTTTTCTCACCGTTTGTGTATGGATAAAAGAAATCGAATACTGCTTTTTTATACAGCGGCACCCAAAAGGTAACATTGCCATCTTTATCTTTTTTTATTAATCCATTGGCATGCAGAAATTTTATTGCTGGTCTATTTATTTTAAATGCTACTTTATCTTCAGTAAATAACAATTTTTCAATAAAATCCTGCTCGGTTTTCGCTTTATTCAAAATATTGCCAATATTTTTGTCTATCGCTTCGGTCAAGTACCAGTCTTCCGTTTTTAGGTAATCGGCATAGTCTAGTTGTTTTTTGTCGGGACTATTATCTACCATTACTTTAGCAAATCCATTGACTAAGCCTGGCTGCCCTGCTGTTATTTCATAAATTTTGTTTTTCACTTTCTCCTCAAAAAGCTGTGTTGTTTCTTTTTCATGTTGATGCAAGAGTGCAAGCACCTCATTACGAGTAAAGTACGGTACATTTAAGTTATCGGTAATATTGAACGGGCTGGCATTGTCTTGCACTATGCCTACAATATTGGATGCTCCCACTAGAATTACACTTTTCAAACAGTGCTTGTGCCTTGAGTGATACAGATTACGAATAATATGTAAAAATTGCCCAAAAATATCGGGATTTAAAGACTCTATTTCGTCTATAATAATAATTAATTTCTTATTGGTACAATTTGAAACCGTTTGCTCAAAATCTTTAAATGTTTCTAATTTCCAGTCTATTGCTTGCTGATCTTTCAGCTCACGACAAAGAGTATCGAAAACATCAGCCACCGAATAATCGATGAATCCTTCTACCGAAAAAAACACGGGATGGTAGCCCTGTGTATCTAGCTTTTCTGCCAATTGTCGAAAATAGGTGCTTTTTCCTGTTTGGCGTGGTGCCCAAATAGTGAAATACCTGTCTTGCTGAACTAATTTAATCCCCTTTTTGAGAATATCGGTACGTTCAATGGTATAATGCTGTTTAGCGATATTGGGACCTGATGTATTAAACTCTCTCATTGGCTGTTTTTTTCACAAAGAAACAAAATAATTACGAATGACGATTTTTGAGTTATTTAATGGCACGCACGTGTGTTGGTTTTACCTCATACAAATCAAAAATTTGTTGGGCATGATCTTTTGTTTTTACTTTAGGGATCACTTTTTCGATGATTCCATCATTAATAATAAATGTTGTTCGATGAACGCCATCGTACACACGTCCGTATAGTTTTTTTTCGCCCCATACGCCAAACTGGTTCATTATTTTTTTGTCCACATCGGCAATCAATCGAAATGGTAGCTCATGTTTGGCAGCAAAACGTTCGTGTGTGGTGTCTTTATCAGGACTTATGCCTATTACTTCAAAACCTTCTTGCTGTAAATATTCATAATTATCACGCAAATTGCATGCTTCGGCAGTACAGCCTGGCGTATTATCTTTTGGATAAAAATATAGAATTATTTTTTTTCCTTCGATGCTTTCCGCTTGAATGGTATCGGTATGTTGCAAAAAATCTGGAGCTTTATCTCCTTCTTTTAATAAGTTCATTGTCTGAAATTTTTAGTGAAATTAAGGTCTTCGATCTTTTTAATATTGCTTACGCACTGGTGTAATAATTTTATATAATCAATAACTTATCAAGAAATAATTATGAACTTAATATTACTGCTTTACGAAGTTAATTTTAATTGATTATTAGCGATTTATCTCTTTTTTTGAGACTTATTAGACAAAAAATTTTAGTAGAAAATCTGCATATTTCAGGTAGAAAAGCATTGTTTTTAACAAAAAAAAAACTCTTTCTACATTAATACTTTACTTCTTTTGACTTTTACACTTATCATAAAACAATAACTAAACTGATTCACAGAAATTTATACTTTCGTAAAGTTAGGAATATCTTCAACCTAAATATACGCAAATTTGTTCAAAAACGCAAATTCGTTTTATTTAGCCGTCAATAAATGATTCATAAAATTCTTCTTTCAACAAAGACATCGCAGAAACCAATGGCGGCTGATCTACAGCCATGTATATTTCCAAAATATGCTGACCTAAATTTAGTGCATTTGCGTTGGGAGGAATTTTTCCGCCTGCGACATTGATTAATTTAATTAAGTTTTCTTTGGCATTTCTAACGGCCTCCCATGCTTTTGGGCTAATGTAGATTTGCTGCGACATGTTGTGTTCAAATTCTTTTCGTACAGCATCTATCATGCTCTGTTTTAGCTGTTTGGCATTCATTCCTTGCAATTGAACTCTCATAATTAAAGCTTCGGGAGCACTACGCTCCATAAACAAAATTAGCCGTTCGTAAGCTTGAAGGCGTATAGGGGTCAGTAGCCTCTGATTGCCCAAATTTATTTCGGCACGTTGCTTGTTTGTTTCATTGTCTAAAAAGCCTCGAATAATAAGGTAGGCGGTGATGAAAACAATGAGCGAAGGCAGTGTGTATTTTACTATTTCCAAAAAATCATTCATGGTTGTTGTTTTTTATTTAAAATATAAGGTTTTCGACCTTTTGATTATTACTTATACGCTTGTGTAATTAATTAAAATGCTATTTTTTTTATTTGAAAACTTAATTTTTGTTCATTTAGAAAGTCTCTTTATATGAATATTTTAATTTTTAACAAAAACAATAGAATACGAACTGACTGTTTATGAAAACATTCATCAAAGAATTTCTAAATTCTGTATTTTATTTTTTTGTGTTGTAAAACTAATAAATTTACTAGACTATTTTTGTTTTTTTATCATAAAAAATGAGTTAATTTACGAAAATGTTTTTTGATACACATCAGCTCTTTGTATTTAAGCTCTTCAAGCTATTTAATATTACTCGCTCATTCATGT
>JAOZTL010000112.1 GCA_029942205.1 Bacteroidales bacterium
TCTAAATTAATTGCTGTATTTTTATTTCGTTCGTAATTAGCTATTTTATTTGTAATAGCATTATTCCAATAAAATTTTCTAAAATCAGCAATACTTTTTCTTTTTTCATAAATAAATATGCTTTTTTGATAGTCATTATTTTTGAATTGATAAACAGCAAGTGCTTCAAATGCCCATCGAGAAGTCATTATTTCTCCGTACCAAGGTATTGCTCCTTGCGACGAAATATCTGGATTTAGTTTGTCAAATTTCACAATTATTCCGCTTAATATGATTTGAGGAATAATTAAAAACGGAATTAAAATATAAATAGTAATGGATGTTTTGAAGCTATCAGAAATATTTAGTCCTATTATACTTACCGAACTCCAAGTACTGAACAAAATAAACCAATATGGCAAGAACATGCCTTTTATTTCCATCATACTATTGCCTATAATAACAAAACAAAGCGATTGTATAGCCGAAAGAGCAAATAAAATTGCTATTTTTGAAATTAAATAGCTTGATCTACTGAGATTAAGAAACTGTTCTCGTTTGAGAATTTTTCGATCCTTTATTATTTCTTGCGCACTGACAGTGAGACCGATAAAAATAGCTACAATAACTGCCATGAATAAGTATACAGGTAAATTGC
Source organism: Bacteroidales bacterium (assembly GCA_029942205.1). Lineage (GTDB taxonomy): Bacteria > Bacteroidota > Bacteroidia > Bacteroidales > JAOZTL01 > JAOZTL01. Next base: position 638 of record JAOZTL010000112.1, read on the forward strand.
TGTTCTCACTAAGACTGTATCCATATTTATTAGCTGCATCTACATTATAAAATTTAATAATATATGTAAGAAGAAAAGCCAGAACAGGAGCTTCAAGTAAGTTAATTAATAAATATTGTTTATTAGATAATTTAGCAAGAACATCTCGTTTGACGAATATCTTGAATTGTTTGAATTTTGAAGGTATTTTGAACGATATTTCGGGTATTTTTCTTACCAGAACTGATTTTTTTATTTCGGAAGAATTTTTTTCTTTTTCTTTAAAATATTTTCGCCATTCAGTAGGCGAAGTTTTTCTTGTTTGTGTTGGTTGTCCATATTCATTTATAATTTTACTTTCAATAATATTAAAAATTTGTTCTGGATTAACATTTCCACAAGTCGTACATTCACTATCATTCCAATTTGCCTGTTCACGTGCCATTTTAAAATAAATAATCGAATCGACAGGATCTCCATTGTATATTAAGTAGCCTCCAGTATCAAGAAGTATTAGTCGATCAAACATTTTGAATATGCCTGATGATGGTTGGTGAATAACTACAAATACCAGTTTTCCTTTGAGTGCTAGTTCTTTAAGCAGATCTAAAATATTTTCGGAATCTCTGGATGAAAGCCCTGAAGTAGGTTCATCCAAAAATAATATTGCAGGCTCTCGAATTAATTCCAGCGCAATATTTAATCGTTTTCGTTGTCCTCCACTTATTTTTTTATTTAATGGATTACCTACTACAATATCTTTTATTTCGTATAGACCTAAGCTTTTTAAAAGTTTAAGAACGGTCTTGATTAATTGGAAATTAGAAAAGTTTTCAAAACAGAGTTGTGCATTAAAAAACAGATTTTCAAAAACGCTCAATTCTTCTATTAGTAAGTCGTCTTGCGAAACATAGCCAATTATACCTTCTAGTTTATGCGATTCTGTATGTGCATTTATTCCATTAATTAAGACTTCGCCTGTTGAAGGTTTTTTACTTCCATTTAATACATTTAGTAGTGTTGTCTTTCCGCTACCACTAGCACCCATGATGCCTATCAACTTACCCGATTTTTCTAAAAAACTCATGGTTTGTAGACCTAGCGCTCCATTTTTGAATTTATAGCTTAGGTTACTTGCTTCAAAAACAATTTTTGATCGTATCCTGTCTGAATTATAAGCACTTACAATGTCGCTATAATAAATTGGTTTTATTTTTGAATTTCGGATGGATGATCCTACTGATAAAATATGGACTTTATTTTGATTTAGAAGTTGTCCGTTTAAGTATAGTTCTTTTTCGTCGGAGAAATGAAAAAGATGCATATTTGCCGATTGAATAAAGAAAATAGTAATCTGTCCAGTGAGATAATTTATGTGTATTCGATTATTATTTTCGCTTTCATTAGAACTAATGACTAAAATATTTTCGCTTGCATCATTAAATTCTGTTTTTCTTAATATAAAATTGCGTAATTCTATGTACTCATTGTTTGGAATATGGAAGGTTTCAGTTAATGTACTTACAAATTCTATTTCTTGCTCAGAAGGTGAATTTTCAATATTAATAAATTCAAGAAGCTGTATGATAACAATAATTTTCTGTTTATACGTAAGTTCTTGATTAATAACATTACCAATCATAAGTACTTTTACCGAACTTGCAGCCATTCGTTTTCGACGACGAGTTTTTGTACTTTGTTTTTTTTGATGAAGGTCTAAGAAATAGTTATATATTTCTAGATATTCAGTAACTAATTGATTGTTTAATTGCTGTTTTAAAAAGGACTCTATGATGAGCTGCCGGTTGTTTGAATTACTTTCCGGTTCAGCAATTATTGCAAAAAGCTGCATTAATGCTTTTAGAATTTTTTCGCTCATCAAATAATATTATGAAGTAATGTGTACTAGTGTGAAAATAATTACATTTATTTTAGTTAAAGTAAATGAATAAAATTCTTAATATTTATTTAATTGGAATTTTAAATTAAGTATTAATAAGGAATTAATTGTACATTTACTTTAAGATACGTTTTTAATTATAATAGAATAAGTATATAAGTAATATTAAATAGCACGAAGCACTTAATTTTGTTTAAAACCAATTAAAATAATAGCAAAACCCGATTTCGGTCCTTCAGGATCTAGTTGTGCTTCAATAAAACACTCAACAGTCGATTCGAATTTGAAGTCCCAATATGGCGAATTTTTATATTCAGAATTTGTATATAGCTGATTATGATCGGAATCGTACAGTGTAAAAATTAGATTCCTGTCTGCTAAACCGCTACATGCTACTATTCTATACGTACTTCCTCCATAAAAGGTTGCTTGAAATTCAGCAATTTCTTGATTTTTAACAAGTGCTTTATATTGCTGACCATCAGAAATGTATGGATATTGAAGGTGCTTTGTGCACACATTCATTAAGTCATCAGCTTGAGCGAATAAATTACTTATTTGCAGTGAAAATATAAATATAATTATTAGTTTAAGTGTTATTTTTGTCATTTTGAATGTTTTTATTGTTATTCAATAATTTTTGTTCTAAGATTTGTTATTGCTTCTGAAATTGCTTCGAGTTGATATTCATTTATAACTACAGTTGTTTTGCTTTTTATCGTTGTTAGTTTGTTTTCTTCGTCAATTTCAGGCTCTTTGTATTCATATTGTATTTGTACACCATCAAAAATAGTGGCTAAGTCTACTAATTGAACTAAAAAATCATCAAATTCATCTGATTGCTGACTATAGTATGGACGAAGAAGCTCTATTAAATTAATTAATGGATGTTTTTGTTCTCCAATTCTATTTATTATTTCCGAATTTTCCGTTTCTTTGTATGTTTGAGTAAGGTAGTACACACTTTCTATCCATCCTCCAGCAAGTATTAATACACTTACATCGCTTCGTTTGTTGTCCATCAAGTACGAATCTGCATTCCGAAATGCAGTAGAAATAATGAAAATCATCGAATCTTTATTCGTACTGTTTGCTTCTATTCTTTTAATGAGTTTTTCATTAAATGTATTCATTATGCCTAAATCTTGCGATAATGTACGTACAGCAGCAAAATATTTTGCAGCACCTTGAATCTGCTCATTCATATTCAAATATCCTAAATTGGCACCATAAACACCTAGGTTAAGTGCTTGTTTATAGCTAGTTGTGTAATTTGATAAATTACTTACAGGGTTTAGTAAACTTGGACTGTATGGAATTTTTTCTTTTTTGAATAGTTCCGTTACTTGAAAAGGGGAGGGGATACTGAACAATTTGTCTTCTATTTTAAATAGTGAAGGTGCATTATTGTCCACTGTTTCATTTTCTTCTGGTAAGCTAGATTGGCTTTCTTCTGAATTACAAGAGAAAAATGTGGTAATAGAAAATATAAGAATGAAAACTATAAGTGAATTTTTATACATAATATAATTTTATTTGTGTTCAATTAGTTGGTTTTGATTGTGTTATGTGAGCGTATAAGCAATATTAAGTCGGTCAAAGATCTTATGTTGAATTTTCATTATCAAGCTACTTACAATTGCGTATCTTAAAGCGTTATTTTTTTAAATTAATTTAGAATTTCTCGTTTCAAAAGTTATTTGGCAACAAAAATAATACAATATTTCAAAAGTGCTAAGTTTTATGTAATTGTTTTGCTCTGTTTTTTTTGATAAAGAATATTCTATTTGTTTTTTTAGTTGATTTGTTTTGTTTAATATGTTTATAATGAGATGATTATTTTTAGATTTTCACTTTTATTTGCCATTTGGATTTATTTAATTTTTCTTTTTTTTATGTGTAAGCATATTTTTATATCTTTTATAAATACATTACAATTGATGCGTAAAAAAAAATAGACGAATAGAGTGTCTTAATTCACTTAATATTAATTATTTATAGCAGATAACGAATTGTTTTTGTTTTAAATGAAAAAAATAGCTTCGTTTATTTATCACAAAACTTGAACCGTTTCTTTTAGAAAAGCTAATTTAATCATTTTAGAAGAAATTTTTATCGAAATTTGCTAAAATAAAGATTAAAAATGAAATATTGAACATTTTTACAGCATTCTGAAATGCATATTTCATTTTGTATACAGTTTTTTTATTCCTAATTTTAAAATAAAATATTGATTATGAATGGTTTATATTATTTTTATTTTTTTAGATAAAAAATAACTTTAAATTGTTGTAAATTTTTGAGTTTCAACATACTTTTACCGTTATTCACATTTAATCATTAAGAAAAATTAAAAGATATGAAAAAATTAGTATTGATTTATTTATTGAGTTTTACTTTTGTTGGTTTTGCACAACAAAAAAAGCTTACCATTGAAGATGCAGTTATTGGTCAGTGGCGTCAATTATACCCTACTTATTTGAATGGATTAGATTGGCGGAACGATAATGAGTTCACGCAAGTTATTGAATGGAAGCAGATTGTATCTGAAAATGTAAAAACAGGTAAAAAGAACACTGTAATCACTTTAGAGGGGTTTAATAAGATATTGAAGTCTTCTAAGATTGCCGAAATGAAGCATATTTCGGCTTATGAATGGCGGAATGAGAATATTCTTCAATTTGAGCATGATAATCGCTTAATTTTATATAATGTAGAGGATGTAAAAATAGATTTGTCGATAAAAATTACAGAAAAAGCAAAAAATATACATATTTGTGAGAAAACAAATTCTGTTGCTTTTACTCTGGAGAATAATTTGTATATGGTTGATAATAAGTCAAATCAAATTCAAATTACGAATGATAAAAATAAAGGAATTGTTAATGGAGATGCTTATGTACATCGCCAAGAATTTGGAATAATAGAAGGTATATTTTGGTCGCCAGACGGGCAAAAAATAGCTTTTTATCGAAAAGATGAAACGATGGTAGACAATTATCCGATAGTGGATGTGAGTGCTCGCATTGCAAATCTTGAAAATTCAAAGTATCCGATGGCGGGCGAAACAAGCGAGGAAGTAACTTTAGGCGTGTATGATGTGAAAAGCAAAAAGACGGTTTTTATGAAAACTGGAACGCCAAAAGATCAATATTTAACAAGTATTACTTGGGATCCAAATAGTGAGCATATTTATATTGGAGTCTTGAATAGAGACCAGAATCATGTTAAATTAAACAAATACAATGCTGTAAATGGAGATTTGATAAAGACATTATTTGAAGAGAAAAATGAAAAGTACGTAGAACCAGAAAATCAACTTTTATTTTTGAAAAATAATCCAAGCAAATTTATCTGGTTTAGTGAAAGAGATGGATATAATCATTTGTATTTGTATGATAATGAAGGGAATCTAATTAAACAATTGACAAAAGGCAATTGGGTGGTAACAGGAATAGTGTCATTTGATGCGAAAGGTGAAAAATTATTTATTCAAGCGACTAAAGATAGCCCTTTGGAGAGCAATGTGTATCAGTTGAATATGAAAAAAAACACCCTTACTCGTTTGACTGCCGATAAAGGGACACATGATTTTTATGTGAATTCTGGAGGAACTTATTTTATTGATTCTTATACAAATATAGAGAATCCTCGACAAATTGATTTGTTTCGTATAAATGGTAAAAAAATACGAAATTTATTACAAGCAAAAAATCCATTAGTGAATTATGCGTTAGGCAAAATGGAGATTGGAACATTGAAATCTGCTGATACAGAGACCGATTTGTATTATAGATTGATAAAACCTGTTAATTTTGATCCAACAAAGAAATATCCTGTTATTGTTTATGTTTATGGAGGTCCTCATGCTCAGATGGTTACTGATTCCTGGCTCGGAGGAGCACGGATGTGGCAGTATTTTATGGCACAAAAAGGCTATGTCGTGTTTACTTTAGACAATAGAGGGTCGGCCAACAGAGGCTTTGATTTTGAGAGTATTATCCATCGTCAATGTGGAGTTGCCGAAATGGCAGACCAGATGGAAGGGATAAATTGGCTTAAAGCACAATCTTTTGTGGATAAAGACAGAATTGGTGTACATGGCTGGAGCTATGGTGGCTTTATGACTACTTCACTAATGACAAAATATCCTGATGTATTTAAAGTAGGAGCTGCTGGAGGTCCTGTGATTGATTGGAAATATTATGAAGTAATGTATGGAGAACGCTACATGGATACGCCACAGACAAATCCTGAAGGCTATGCAAAAACTAGTTTATTGACTAAAGCTAAGGGGCTGAAAGGTAGATTATTAATGATTCATGGTGCTGTTGATCCTGTTGTTGTTTGGCAGAATAGTCAAGCTTTCTTGAATGCTTGTGTTAAAGATGGTGTATTAATTGATTATATGGTTTATCCTTCACATGAGCATAATGTCAGAGGAATGGATCGGATTCATTTGATGCGAACAATCACACGCTATTTTGATGATTTTTTATAAGTGTTTAGTATATAATTATTTATTTATGAATTTTTCACATAAAAAATATTAGAGATTTTAGTTAAATATAATGGATTCTTCTTTAATTAAAAGGAGAATCCTTACATTTCAGCAAGTAATACGTCTAATTCTTCATTTGCAATATCAATTATTTCTAAAAAATGCTGAACAATAGTTGGATATTTTTCAGGAGTTTCTTTCTTTTTACTCATATGCTCAAGTGTTTCTAGCTCAGTAGCAGTGTCTTTCATTCCCATAATATTAAGCGATGATTTTGCTTTGTGAGCAATTTTATGTAATTCAGACCAATCTTTATTTTCCAAAGAAACGGTCATTCGTTCTTTAAATTCAGGAATTTGATCTTTAAAAAGATTTATCAATTCAATAATAACTTCGTTATTTCCGTCTGCTAATGTATTGATATAGTTTAAATTTATATGCTTCATCTGTTTAAATTGTGTAATTTATTTAAATTTAATTATTACTTTTGTAGTGCAATTAGTGCTTTTTAATAAAACTCTCTATATTCAGACTTCGTTTGTTTTGATATTTATTTTTCTGCAAATATTTATACTTGTTCATTTTTGTTTGCTTCAAAAATAATGCAAGAAAATCTTTTTTTCTGCAATTATTCAATAAAATTTAGGTTTTAAAGAAAAAGACTTTTAATTTTGTTACGTAATCAATAAGCTTTAGCCTTTGGTCAAAAAAAAAGTAATATAACACTATAATTTATTATTTTGCATAAAAATAAGCAAATGAATTTTGAATTTACACTTTTGTTTGGTAATTTAGTGATATGAAATTCGTTTTTTTTTACTTTGACGAATTGTTTAGAAAAGATAAAAAAATAAATAAAATATTAAGTATGAAAAATAACTATCTATTATTAATTCTCGTTTTATTAGTACAGCCATTATTTCTTTCGTCTCAAAAAATATCACCTATTCAGAAAGTAGGCACATCGATTGCTGATATGAATACGAGCTTGGTGAATGTGCAAGTAGCACTAGAATTACAAGGATTTGAGATCTTAGGTGTCTATTCTCCTGCAAAAAAAGAACAGTATGGTGTTATTTCTTATACTCGGCAAGATTTAAAAAATATTTGTTTTTCGTCAGGAGCATCAGGTATCTTAGCTTCAGTATTGCGTGTGGCTTTGATAAATACCGATGCAGGTGTGCGAGTATTGTACCTTAATCCAGAGTATGTTTTTCGGGCATATTTAGGGAGTGCTTTTTCACAATATCAAGCTGATTTGGAGGTGATTACTGCTAGTGCTAAATTGGCGTTATCATCCATTGGGATTGAATTTTCTAATGCCAATGGTGAAATTTCTGTCGATGAATTACAAAATTATAGTTATAAACCTGGTATGCCTCAGCTTGACGATGTAATTGTTTTAAAAGAATTTGGTTCATATTCGGAAGCTTTACTAAAAATAAAGTCTGCATTAAGTGCTCGTAAAAAAGGGAACGTGAAAGTTTATGAGATAGAGAATGCAGAGCAAGAAATAGCTATATTTGGTGTTGCTTTGCTTGATCCGAAAGGCGAATCAGATTTAATTACAGATTTAGGAGATAATTTTATTGTAGCTTTGCCTATCGAGTTAATTA
>JAOZTL010000113.1 GCA_029942205.1 Bacteroidales bacterium
TGACTCCTGATTCGGTGAAATTTGTTAATAAGCTTAATTCTACTTATTTTGTAGGAAATTATGATTTTTTAGCTGAAAAATTTAATTTAGACATTGATTTTTTTACAGCACAAGCTATTTTGTTAAATGATTTCTTTTCGTTCTCGAAAAATGTTGTTGATAATAAATTTTCTGACTTTTATTTGGAAAATGATTCTTTATTTTATCAATTATCGTCGGCAGATAAAGATAGCATTATTTTAGTTAATGGAAAAAAGAATGATGTTGAAAGTGCTTATTTTCAGAATATTATGATTGATAGATCTGATTATAAAATAAAATCAATAACTTTGAATGACTTTGAACATGAATATTTTATTTTATTGAAATATACAGGTTTTAAGAATATTAAGGAAAAGAAATTTCCTAATAAATTAATATTATTTATTAATAGTAAAAAAGGAAATATTGAATTAAAGATGGATTATACTAGAATATATACCGATAGAGAATTACGGTTTCCTTTTTCGATACCAAGTAGCTATAAACCAATGAATTAATCGAATATTTACTTTTATGTAGGTCATTGATTATGATTGTTTAGGAACATCAAATAGGTAGAAAACCTTAATAAATATTTATGATGAAGTACTTATTAATTTTAATTTTATTTGTAGATTTACTCGTATATTCTCAAGCAAGTACAAAAAATCAGCAAAAAAAATATTTAGATAATTTACGAAAAAGTGAGCAATTATTAAAAAGAACATCTAATAATGTTCGTTTATCGGTTAAAAATTTACAATTACTTTCTAATCAAATCAATACGAGAGAATTATTGTTATTTTCAATTGAAAAAGAAATAGAATTTTATATTAAAAAAATAGCTTTATATGAGACAGATATTATTTTTTCGGAAAGAAAAATAGAAAAATTAAAAAAAGAATATAGAAAATTATTATATTATGCCTATCGAAATAGAAATATGCAACAAAAAATAATTTTTATTTTATCGGCTTCTAATTTTAATCAAGCATATATTCGTTTACGGTATTTTCAACAATTTTCTGAACATTTGAAGCTTCAAGCACAAGCTATACATAATTTACAAAATGACGTTTCTCAAAAAATAGTAGATTTAAAGGTATTAAAAGACGAAAAAACAACTTTTTTGCAAAAGAAAACAGATGAAATTTTTGTTTTAGAAGAAGAAAAAGCAAGAAAAGTTTCTTCGTTTGAAAATTTAAAGAAAAAAAGAAATGAAATAATTGCAGATATTGAACGAAAACGAAAACAAAATCAGCATTTATTACGTACTGTCGTGAAGGCTGTTGAGACAACTAAAAGCACAGAAACAACGCTCACAGTAGCTCAAAAAAATTGGACTGAAAAATTTGAACTAAGTAAAGGTAAACTTAGTTGGCCTGTACATGGAGGTGTTGTACTTAGCTCATTTGGTGAGCATAAGCATCCTGTTTTGAAAAAAGTAATGGTACGAAACGATGGTATTGATATTGGAGCAAAAGTGGGAGCATTGATTGTAAGCATTTTTGACGGTAAAGTTGTTAGTATTTTGACAATTCCAGGCGCAAACAAAGCAGTAATTATTAATCATGGATTATATTTTAGTGTTTATTCTAATGTGAAAGTGCTGTTTGTCAAAAAAGGACAATTGCTGGCTCGTAATGAAAAAATAGGAACAGTTGCGTCGGAAGATGGTGGTCAATTAGGAATGTTGAATTTTCAGATTTGGAAAAACACGGAAAAACAAAATCCGAAAATTTGGCTAAAACGAAAATAAAAGAGCTTAGGTTTCTGTAAGAGTGGATAACTTTATTAGTGAAAAAAAATGGTCGATTCTAAAGGAGTTAATAGCGTTTGAAGTCATTATAACTTAATGATTTTGAATAATATAATGAAATATTATACATTATCGTATGAAAACTAATTACGAGAAATTAATAGAAAAATTAGATCTGTTTGTTCGAAAATATTATTTGAATAAAATTTTACGTGGATCTGTGATTAGCATTCTCATTTTACTTGCTTATTATTCTGGAATAAGTATTATTGAATATTTTGGAAATTTTTCAATAACAATAAGGGTTTTTCTGTTTTTTTTCAGCTTATTCTTTTTTATTTTTATTTCTACAAAACTTGTCGTAATTCCTATTTTTAAATTATTTAAAGTAGGAAAACAAATTTCTTATCAAAAAGCTTCTTTTATTATTTCAGAATATTTTTCTTTAGTGGATGATAAATTATTGAATGTTTTGGAACTTGCCGAAATGCGAGAAAACGAAGATACAGAATTTTCTTTATTGATGGCTAGTATCGATCAAAAAATTGAAAATTTGAATCCATTTAATTTTTTATTGGCCATTTCTTTTCGTTCAAATTTGAAATATGCAAAATATTTATTTTTACTTTTTATATTTATCTCGGGTTTGATGCTGTTTGCACCGTCTGTTCTTACAGTGGGCAGCAATCGGATTGTTAATTATGATACTTATTATGCGCCAGATCAGGCTTTTTATTTTGAATTATTAAATGATTCATTAACAATAGGTAGGGGAGAGGATTTTGTTATAAAAGTTTCAACTTACGGGAAAGCAATTCCCGAAAAAGTGGCTATTCAAATGGGGGGAAATACTTTTTGGATGACAACCGACGATAAAGGGTTTGTGTATAAATTACAAAATCTCAATAATTCGATTGATTTTTCTTTTGTTTCGGGTAATATTAGTTCTCAAAAATTTCACTTAGAAGTTTTACCGATGCCTTTAATTTCTGATTTTTTTATTGAAATTGACAAACCTAGTTATACTGGAATGAAAGATGAAAAACTGGCTAATATTGGAGATTTAGTCGTGCCTTTGGGAACAAAATTGAAGTGGATTTTTAGAACAGAAAATATTTCTTCTTTGTCGATGCTTTTTGGTGATTCGGTATTGATGAAGTCAAAATTATTAGAAACTAATTTTTTCTTAGACAAGCAAGTATTTGAAACACAAAAATATGCGATAACTATTGAAAATGAATATTTTAAGAAAATAAAATATTTGAATTATTCCATAGAAGTAATTCCTGATTTATTTCCTCAAATTTACATCGAGCATGTTCAAGATTCGGTTAATAAAGCTGTTTTTTATTTTAAAGGAAATTTGGCAGACGATTATGGTTTTAAAAAATTACAATTCGTGTATGAATGGTATGATGAAAAAGGAGAATGGATTAAAACAGAAACGGAAAATATTGAAGTTTCAAGGAACTTAGTGAATCAATATTTTTACTATGGTTTTAATTTTTCGGACTTAGAAATTAATGAAGAAGAATATATTCAATTTTATTTTGAAATAACTGATAATGACCCTTTTAAGGGAGGTAAAATAACTAAATCAGAGAGTTATAATTATCGACGATTGACAAAGAAAAATCAAGAATTGCTGGAGGAAAAAGCTGAAAAAAACATTGAGGATAAAATTGCAGAGACAAAAAAAATAGCCGAACAATTACAAAAAGAAATTGAACAGTTTCAAAAAAAATCGATTGATCAAAATGTTTCTGATTGGGAAAAAACAAAAATGATTGATCGAATTTTGGAAAAACAAAATCAACTCGAAAATTTGATTAATGAAATAAAAAAAGAAAATCAATTAAAAAATAATTTACAAAAACAGAATAAAAAACAAAACGAAGAACTATTAGAAAAACAGAAACAAATTGAAGATTTACTCGAAAATTTGATAACAGATGAAATGAAAAAACTAATAGAAGAGATTCGTAAATTACAAGAAAAATTGGATGAAAATAAATTGAATGAATTGAACGAAGAATTGAAATATTCGTATGAAGATTTGTCGGAACAGCTTGATCGAAATTTAGAATTATTGAAACGATATGAAGTTGAAGAAAACATGAATGATGTTATTAATCAATTAAATGAATTATCTAAAAAGCAAGAGCAATTAGCCCAAAATACTTCGACAGAAAAAGAAGATTTAGAAAAATTGAAAGAAGAAAATAAAGAACAGAAAGAAAAATTTGACGAAATACAGGAGCAATTGGAAAAAACATTGGAGAAAAATGAAAATCTTAAAGCTCCAATGGACTTTTCTGAACAACAAATAGAAAAACAAAAAATAGAGCAAAGTTTTCAGAATTCTGAACAGAAATTAGATCAAAAGAAGCAAAAACAATCGTCGGAATCGATGAATAAAAATGCAAAGGATTTGAAAAAAATGGCAGATAAACTTGCTCAAGAATTGGAATCGAATTCTATGTCGATGACACAAGAAAACGTTGAAGATTTGAAGCAGATTCTGGAGAATTTGGTTACTTTTTCATTCGATCAAGAAACACTTTTGCTTAATTTACAAAAAACGTACAGTAATAATCCTAAATTTAATACGATTATAACAAATCAAAATAATTTATTTGCCGATTTTGATATAATTAGAGATTCATTAGTGGCATTGTCTGAACGCACACCGCAAATTAATAGTCAGATTACGCAAGAACTTGGTAGTATGGATCAGAATTTGACGCAAATAAACGAATTACTGGAGAAAAGGAGTAGGAGAGGGGCAGTGAGTAAGCAACAGTTTGTTATGAGTTCGGCAAATAAATTGGCTCTTTTGCTTTCAGAAGTATTGGATCAAATGCAAGAACAATTGTCTAATGCACAAGGAGGAAACCAAGGCAGTAAGAAGGGGAAAAAACAAAAAGGAATGGGATCGTTGAAGCAGCAGCAAGAGCAGTTGAAAAAGCAGATGGAGCAGATGTTGCAAGAAATGAAAAATGGAAAACTTTCTCGAAATGCGAAAAATAAGAAATTGGCGGAAATGCTTGCAGAGCAAGAAATTTTTGATCAAATGATGCAAGATCTCATGAATGAAGGTAGTTTGAGTCCGCAAACTCAGCGGATATTGAACGAGATAAAACAAATGAATGAGCAGAATCAAATGGATATTATTAATAAGCAATTTGATAAAGAAACTATCAAAAGGCAAGAAAAAATTCAAACACGACTCCTTGATGCTGATAAATCTGAAAATAAAAGAGAGTTTGAGAAAAAAAGAGAATCGAATGATGCGTCATATTTTCAAATTGAGAATCCGATAGAAATATTTGAGAAGAAAAGAGACGATAAAGGAATGAATGAAACGCTTAGATTATACGATTTGAAAATGAATCATTTTTATCGTAATAAATATGAAAATTATTTGAAAAAAATAAGTCAAAATTAGATGGAAAAAACGATTGTTTTTAAGGCAGAAATGACCAGTTTGCATTATGCGGAAAATTTGGTAGAGAAAATTGCACTTGAAGTAGGACTTTCAGATGAAGTATATGGCAATGTATTGTTGTCTGTGGTGGAGGCTGTTAATAATGCTATTTTGCATGGTAGTGGCTTAGATGCGTCTAATGAGGTTCAAATCTGCTATTCTTTTGATAGAGGAGTACTCGTTATTAAAATTAAAGATGAAGGAAAGGGATTTGATTTTGAAAATATAGCAGATCCTACGCTTCCCGAAAATATAGAAAAGCTTACTGGACGAGGAATCTTTTTGATCAAAAATCTTGCAGACGATGTCGATTTTTTGGATAAAGGAAGAGTTTTGCAAATTACATTTAATTTATAGATCGATGGCTATTGAATTTATTCAGGAGTATTCGTTTTTTGAATTAAACGAAGAAAGCCTGTTGCATACTTGGCTCGAAGAAACTATTCTTGATGAAGGTTTTGTTTTAGGTGAAATCAATTTTATTTATTGTTCAGATGAATATTTGCTCGATTTGAATAAAAAACACTTGAATCATGATTATTATACGGATGTTATAACGTTTGATTTTCGTGTAGGAGACTTGATTAGTGCAGATATTTTTATTAGTGTGGATCGAGTGAGAGAAAATGCAAAAGATTTTTTGACTGATTTTAATACAGAATTAAACCGAATGATGATCCATGGAATGTTGCATTTGATGGATTATAATGATAAATCAGAAGATGAAAAAGTAGAAATGACCGAAAAAGAAAATTATTATCTGGGAAATTTGAAAGCAAAAAAAGGAGGACAGAAATAAATGTTGCCAAATTATGATATAATTGTAGTAGGAGCAGGGCATGCTGGATGTGAGGCTGCAACCGCAGCTGCAAATTTAGGATCTAAAGTTTTGCTTATTACAATGGATTTGAATAAAGTCGCTCAAATGTCATGCAATCCTGCAATAGGAGGTATTGCTAAAGGGCAAATTGTTCGAGAAATAGATGCTTTGGGAGGCTATCAGGGAATTGTTACAGACCGAACGCTTATTCAATTCCGAATGCTGAATAAATCAAAAGGACCTGCCATGTGGAGTCCTCGTGCACAATCAGATCGAATGAGATTTTCGGAAGCATGGCGTGCTATTTTAGAAGCAACTCCTAATCTTGATTTATGGCAGGATATGGTTACAGAATTGATTATTGATAAAGGAAAAATTTCAGGAGTTAAAACTAGTATGGTCGATGAAATTTTGTCTGAATCGGTTATTCTTACAGCAGGAACATTCTTGAATGGGTTGATGCACATTGGCGATAAGCGATTAGAAGGCGGTAGAGCTGCCGAACGTGCGTCGCTCGGAATAGGCGAACAACTTGCTGAACATGGATTTTCTGTTGGAAGAATGAAGACTGGTACGCCGCCTAGAATTGACGGAAGAACGATTGATTTCTCTGTTTTGATAGAACAGGCAGGTGATGAAATCGAAGAGCATTTCTCTTTTTTGCCGCAAGAAAGAACCGATAATCGAAGAAGAAGTTGTTTTATTGCTTCTACAAATGTCGATGTTCATGATGAATTAAGAAAAGGTTTTGATTTTTCCCCTCTTTTTAACGGGACTATTGATGGAGTCGGACCTCGTTATTGTCCAAGTATCGAAGATAAATTAGTAACATTTGCAGCGAGGGATAGCCATCAGTTGTTTTTAGAACCAGAAGGAATCGATACTGTTGAATATTATTTGAATGGTTTTTCGTCATCCTTACCTTTATCCGTACAAATGGAGGCTTTGAAACGAATGCCTGGCTTTGAAAATGTGCGAATTTTTCGTCCCGCTTATGCTATTGAATATGATTATTTTGATCCTACTCAATTGAAACATACGCTAGAAACAAAACTTATTAGTAAGTTGTATTTTGCAGGACAAGTAAATGGAACGACAGGCTATGAAGAGGCAGCCGCACAAGGCTTGATTGCTGGAATAAATGCACACCTTGCGAATGAAAAAAGAGAACCATTTGTTTTAGATCGAGATCAAGCTTACATTGGTGTTTTGATTGATGATTTAATAACCAAAGGAGTTGATGAGCCGTATCGTATGTTTACCTCACGTGCAGAATATCGAATTTTGCTTCGCCAAGATAATGCAGACAAAAGACTTACCCCTTTAGGAATTGATATTGGTTTAGTAACCAAAGAAAGGAGTGATTTTTTTCATAAAAAACAAGAACAGATTGATCGCTTATCTCAGTTTGTTCATAATTATTCAATAAAACCACATGCATTAGATGATTATTTAACAAGAAAAAAAACGTCGATTCTGGATAAAGGGATAAAGTTGGGTAAGTTATTACTTCGACCGCAAGTTGTTTTATCTGAATTAGTAGTTGAAATTTCAGAATTAAGAAAATTTGTCTCTGAAATTCCTTTAGAAATGGAAGGTGTTTTATCTGAAATAATGAATGGAGTAGAGATTGAAATCAAATATAGCGGGTATATTGAAAGAGAGAAAAATGTTGCCAATAAGATTAAAAGATTGAGTTATGTGAAAATAAAAGACGGTTTTGATTACTCTAAATTGGAATCTTTATCAACAGAAGCAATACAGAAACTTACGAAAATTAGCCCAAGAGATATTGGGCAGGCTTCTCGGATAAGTGGAGTTTCACCTTCAGATGTTAATGTTTTATTGGTGTATTTGGGACGATAGTGGAGAATATGTTCCACGTGGAACAGTGTTTTTTTTTTATTTAAAGATGTTTCACGTGGAACGTTTTTTTTTTATTCGGAAAATATGAAAAATATTATAAGAGGAAATATTGTTGATCCTGTATCTAATGAAACATTCCAAGGAAGACTTATTGTTAAAAATGGGATTATTGAAAAAATAGAGCGTTGTTCTGTAGATTCTGATTTATTCATTTTACCAGGATTAGTGGATGCTCATGTACACATTGAGAGTTCTATGGTTGCGCCTAGCATGTTTGCGGCGCAGGCTGTGATGTCTGGGACGGTAGCTACTGTTTCCGATCCGCATGAAATAGCGAATGTTTTAGGAGTAAAAGGAGTGGAGTACATGCTTGCTGATGCCGAAAAAACTCCGTTTAAATTCAATTTTGGAGTACCTTCTTGTGTGCCAGCAACCGACTTAGAGAGTGCAGGTGCTGTGCTCGATTCAGATAAAGTGCATGATTTATTGAAGCGAAAAGAAATGGTTTGTTTGTCTGAAATGATGAATTTTCCTGGTGTTATTTATGATGATAGCGAAGTACATAAGAAAATAAAATATGCGCTCGATTTAGGAAAACCTGTGGATGGGCATGCACCTGGTTTAATAGGAGAGGGCTTAGTCAAATACGCTTTTGCAGGAATAACT
>JAOZTL010000114.1 GCA_029942205.1 Bacteroidales bacterium
GTAAATTAATTATAATTTTATATAAAATGTACATTTTTAACCCTTAATTCGCATTTGCTAATTATTTTTTAATAAATTAGGGATTAAGAAATAATTTTCACTCGTGCGTAAGCAACATCAAAAAGGTCGAAGACCTATTAAACTGCAACAATGAGTACAAACTTGCGATTGAATATCGTTTACTGCACCACAGTATTCACAGATTTTTTGGTCGCTTTTGGGCTTACTGTTGTAATTGAAATCTGTCTCACAAGAAGGACAAATACTTAATTCTGAGTCTATTAGATTTTCACAAACAGGACATTCTATCAATTTTTTCATTGTTTTAATAAAAAATACTTCATTGGTTTAAGGTGTAACAAAAGTACATAAGTAATCATACAAAAAAAAACGAAATTGAGATTTTGTCTAATTAATTGTTTATGAGAATATTATGCAGGAATCAAAGGACATTGAATAGATTGACACTTTACATAAAGCGAGATTAGTATAAAAAAAATGAAGCCAGTTCTTAAAATCAGTCAAGATGGAAGTCATACACTTTTTCGTGTAGATTTAGATGAAACTTACCATTCAGTACATGGTGCTATTCAAGAATCTGAGCATGTTTTTATTCATGCAGGTTTTGATAGAATCGAACCCAAAGAAATTATTTCTATATTCGAGATGGGGTTTGGTACAGGATTAAATACCTTATTAACCTTACAAAAAGCGACAGAAAGAAGGCAAAAAGTGTATTATAGTTCTATTGAAGCTTTTCCGTTAGAAGAGAAAATTATAAACGAATTAAACTATTCTGATTTATTAGAACAAGGAAATTCCGATTATTTTAATAAAATACATTATTGTTCTTGGGAAAAGTCTAACGAAATAAATGATTTTTTTACGTTAGAAAAAAGGTGTGTAAGGATGGAAAATTTTACACCAGACAAATCTTTTGATTTGATTTATTATGATGCTTTTTCTCCAGATAAGCAAGTTACTTTATGGAGTGTATCCATTTTTGAAAAGCTTTATAAATCATTAAATACCAATGGGATATTAGTAACTTATTCGGCTAAAGGAATTGTTAAAAAAGCATTACGTGCAGCTGGATTTGAAGTGAAACGGCTAACAGGTCCACCAGGTAAGCATCACATGCTTTTGGCTACGAAAAAATAAGTATTTCGTACTATATTGCTTATGCACTTGTGCAAATCTATCAATATTTAAGGGATAATATATAATTGTATAAGTAATATTAAATAGGTCGAAGACCTTAATATGAATTAATTTGAGTAAATATAGAGATATATTAGAAAAATATTGGGGTTATCCGAATTTTAGACCCTTACAGGAAGATATTATTCGTTCAGTATCTGATGATAATAAAGATACACTTGGCTTATTGCCAACAGGCGGCGGAAAATCGATTCTTTTTCAAGTACCTACACTTTCCAAAAAGGGGCTTTGTGTTGTCATAACTCCACTCATTGCACTGATGAAGGATCAGGTCGAAAACTTGCAGAAACAGGGAATAAAGGCACAAGCAATTTATTCGGGCATGAGTAAGCATGAAATTGATTTGGCTCTGAATAATGCAGTATATGGGGCTTTCAAGTTTTTATACGTTTCGCCTGAGCGTTTGTCTACGGAAATTTTTTTGACACGTTTGCCAGATATGAATGTCAATTTAGTGGCTATCGACGAGTCGCATTGTATTTCGCAATGGGGTTATGATTTTCGTCCGTCTTATTTGCAAATTTCAAAAATAAGAAAATACATTCCCGATGTGCCCTTTTTGGCATTAACAGCCACTGCAACGCCCGAAGTTGTTGAAGATATACAACAAAAATTGGAATTTAAAACTACCAATGTATTTAAGAAAAGTTTTGAACGAACAAATTTAATTTACCTTGTTCGAGAGGTCGATGATAAAAAGGCTTACTTATTAAAAATTATAAATAGATCTAAGGGGTCTGGTATTATTTATGTAAGAAATAGGAAAAAAACAAAAGATATTGCATTTTTTTTACAAGAAAATAAAATTTCAGCAGATTATTATCATGCAGGAATTGATCATAAATTAAAAGATTATAAGCAAACACAATGGAAAAAAGGAAATACTCGTATCATTGTGTCTACCAATGCATTTGGAATGGGAATAGACAAACCTGATGTGCGTGTAGTCATTCATCTCGATATTCCAGATTCTATTGAAGCCTATTTTCAGGAAGCTGGGCGTGCAGGGCGCGATGAAAAAAAATCGTATGCAGTGCTACTTTATAATAAATTGGATATTACTAATCTGAAAAAGCGAATTACTACAGATTTTCCTCCGATAAATAATATAAAAAAAATATACAATGCATTAGGTAATTATTTCCAAATTCCAGTAGGGGCAGGACAGGGGATGTTACTTGATTTTAAATTAAGTGATTTTGTAAAAACATTTAAGTTTTCAATACTTGAAGTTTATAATAGTGTGAAATTATTACAATTAGAAGGTTATATTGAATCGACAGAAGAATTAAGAAATAAATCTAAAGTAAATTTTCTTATTGGGCGAAATGATTTATATAAATTTCAAGTTGCCAATTTGAAATTTGATGCGTTTATTAAATTGTTATTACGTTCATACACAGGGCTTTTTAGTACTTATGTCGCTATTGATGAAGAATATTTGGCCGAGAAAACAAATTCAAAGGTAGATGTAATATATGATTATTTACAAAAGTTAGACAAAGTAAATATCATAAAATATATTCCTCAAAGGAAAACACCCTTTATTATCTATACAACAGAACGGCTTGATGATAAAAATTTACGCTTTACGAAAGAAAATTATCAAAAAAGGAAGGAGCGTTTAGAAAAAAAAATAGAAGCAATTCTTCATTATGCAACAAGTGAAAATGAATGTCGAAGTAAAATGTTATTGTCTTATTTTGGTGATAAAAAAGCAAAAAAATGTGGAGAATGTGATATTTGCAAAAAAACGCAAGAGAAATTTTTGAGTAAAAAAGATTTTGATACGATACAAAAAAAGATAAAAGCTGTATCAGGAAATAAGGAAATTGGAATAAAAGAACTTGTTGATAATATAAATCATAATGAAAAAAAAGTTTTAAATACATTAAATTGGTTGATAGAACATGATAAAATAATTGTTTTAAATGAAAATAAATATAAATGGAATAATGAAAAGTAGAATTTTTAGTTCTTAAATTTCTTTTATTGAAAAAACACTGCTCTAAAATTTTAAATTTCAAAGATAAAGTTATACTTTTGTGGTTTATTTTTTATTCTATGGAAGATCAATTAAATCACATTGTATATTCAAAAGGTGTAATCGAATTTGTTGCAGTATCTACAGAATATTGTAGATTTATAGAACAAATTAAAACAGCCTCTAAAAGTAATTTTGTCAATATATCTCAAAAAATACTTCCTTTATTGTATTTGAAAACAGTAACGCTTCCAGATTTTGAAAATAATTTTGAACAATTCAATGAGAAGTTTGTTACAGAAAGCGATTGGGAATACTATCGAAACAAAATAGCTGAAAAATTGGGGGAGAACGAAACATTTATGGATGTTTACGATCCAACGAATTATTTAACTGGGGAAGCAATAAATGTAAGTGTATCTGAGTGTTTTACAGATATATACCAAGATTTAAAAAATTTCACGATGAATTATAAAATAGGCACGATCGAAGCAATGAATGATAGCCTATGGGAATGCAAAAATAATTTTGAACAATATTGGGGAAGTCGCTTACTTGTTCTTTTGACAGAAATCCATAATATATTTTATAGTTTTGATGACCTAGATATCGAAGAGGAAATAAATAATGATACGGAAAAGCCAGAAGTAGATACTGCGGATTGGATTATAAATCAACGATTTAGCGATTTTGATAGCTAAACGAAAAAATATATATGTTTAGATCAATTATTGAAACAGACGAAATAGCTAAGCTCCCATTAAAAGCCTTTGGTGGAGACATAATTGTTGTGGATGAATTTGAACAGCTAGACAGTGCTGTTGATTTTTTGAAAAAACAAGGAATACTTGGCTTTGACACAGAAACAAAGCCATCTTTTAGAAAAGGGAATATTAATAAGGTTGCTCTTCTTCAGCTATCTACCGATAAAAAAGCATATCTTTTTAGAATAAATAAAATAGGATTTCCTGACAATTTGAAAAATATTTTAGCTGATCCGAAAATCATAAAAACGGGAGTAGCGATACATGATGACATTAAAAAGCTACAAAAAATAAATAATTTTGAAGCAAAAGGCTTTGTTGAACTTCAAAAACTGGTCATAAATTATGGAATTAATAATTTTAGTCTGTTAAAACTGGCAGGAATTATTTTAGGGTTTCGGATTTCAAAAAATAAAAGACTTTCTAATTGGGAAAATAAAGATCTAAAAGAAGGGCAAAGGCTTTATGCAGCAACAGATGCATGGGTTGGTTATAAAATATATAACGCTCTTCTGAAAAGTAAAAAAATAAGTTGATATTTTATTGATACTAATTGGCTTATTTTATATAAAAAAACGCAATCTTTCTAAAGTAAATAGTAAGAAAGATTGCAAATAAAAATCAACCAGCTTCAAAATTTTCTGCTCCTGACACTTTTCCTTCCAATTGCTCTGGATTATGTATAATTACAGGAATATGCTGTGGGCAAATCCAAAAATAAGTTTGTTTATAGTCAAATTTAACCAAAGGGATTTGATCCTCATTTCTTTCACAAACAATACATTTTTTCTCTACTTTTTCCATATTTAGTTATTTAATTTATAGTTTGTTATTTCGGTACTAAATTACATAAAATAAATTAAAAATTCTACCATTACATAATTATTCGATTAATTATTTCTCAATAAATCGGCTATTTCTGTTAATCTCTTGAGTGTTTCTTTTAGTTCGAGTTCTTTATCCAAAAGGAAATTGTCTGGATTTGATGGAAGTATAAGAATATCAGCTAGATAATCTGAATTTTGAATAAATTGATTTTTAGAATGTAACTTGGGAAAATATTCTTTGAGATTAGAAAATTCATAAAACTTAAGCATTCGCATTGCTTTTGAAATAACGAAATAGTCTATATTTTGAAAGGTTAAATTATTTATATTAGAATTTGTTTGGAAATAAGTTTCAGGAACTACCGATTTTTTTAAAGAAGCATACGATTGAAAAGGACGATGCAGGTTGGGACGAATGGCTTGAGTTTTCTCATTCTCTGCTTTTTTGATTCCTGTGAAAATGAGTGCTGTATCTAATTCTTTTAAATATGGTGGGTTATAGTTACAGTGGTAAAATAATTCTTCACACACTCGTAATTCATTGGACAAGTCATTATCCAGTTTTCGTTTGAATAAATCATCCGTAGCGGAGAATTGTATCGGAAAATACCTAGCTCCACGTCCAATTAACTGTGCTTCTGTCATTGATGTTTTTTTCAAAACGAGAGGCTTGTCATTACTTGGTCCAAGCCTTACGATATCAAATAGATTTAACACATCCCAGCCTTCATTTAATTTGTCCACAGCGAATACTGCACGAACTAAATTTGTTTTTGCTTCTAAATTATTTATAATTAATTGTTTATCAACGCTATCTGATAAGCTATGAATTTCGATACATTTCTCTTCTGAAAACTCAAGCTGAAGCTCTTTAATTAAATTTTGAAGAGAAGTATCGTTTTTTGCGAAAAAAGAAAATGCCTGTTGAATAATTTTAGCCTTAGAAATTGACTTTATTCTTTCAAGATCAGCTATTTTTAGTTCTCTTAAATAGGCCAAAAAAATAGAGAAAAAAGATTGGCTTTCTTTGATTGTCTTCGATTTGAATAAAATAACAGGTTTTATTTTTAAATGATTCTTTTTAGCTATTTTTTTCCGATATTGACTCAAAACAAGTGCTTGTAGTGCTCTATCAAAATGCTCTAAATTAGTCATTAATACCTTCACTTCTTTAGAGTAGCCAGCTTGTCTGAATTTTTTCAAAGAATAATCAAAAAGTATGCGGCTGGCATATTTTTCCTGAATAGCTGTGTGAGAAAAATCGATGGTTGCCGTAAATTCTAATAACATATTCAATGGGTTTGCATTAACGATCTTATTTACAGAATGTTCCCATGTTTCTAAATATTCATTTTCTTGTTTGCTAAGAGATTTTCTTTTTTTAGTTTCAGCATTAATATGATGTGCTTCATCGGATATAAATACCGTTTTTTCTGACTTAAAATCGCCAAAACTAAAACTATTTTCTTTTGGAGAATTGATATTATTATGTAATGAATGTATTGTTGTGAAGGAAATATTCAAATCGTCGGTATGGGTAGACAAAAAATGAGATACTTTTTTTATGAAAACTTCAGTGCCAGATAATTCAATTTTTTTACTAAACAAGTACTTCCCATAATCTTTATTTATAAAATTATCTATTGTTTTATTGATAATATTTGTATTATTAACAAAGAATAAAAAATTTCGATAACCTTTTTGATATAAAAACAGTATTAAAGCTGCCATGATTAAGGTTTTTCCACTGCCAGTGGCCATGTGGAACAATAGTTTTATATGCTTTTTGTCAATAGATTTAGTTTCAAAATAATAAATAAATCTACCGATAGCTTCAAGCTGGTAAGGACGCAATGGGAGTTTTGGATTCAAATTTGTAGAAATAAAAGCGGAAACTTTATTTTCAAAGAAATCATTATTTTTTATACTTAATTCTTGATCTAGTCGTTTCATTATTTCCTTTCTCATTTCAAGATGACAATGCTCTGCTATTTAATTCTTTAAACCATTTTTTGAATTTCTCAAAATCCCATTTTCGTATACGTTCTTCTTGTATTCCAGTTTGATTCAGATTAAGCACTTCGATTACTTTAAACTGTTCTCTACTATCTTCATAATTGACAAGAAAAAGTCGTCCATCTAATTTTTTAGTGATTTGCCAGAGGGAAATAAATTTTCGTTTATTTAGATGCCAGTATCGTTTTGGATGGCTGTCATTAGGACGAACTGTTTCGCATTTCAAAAACTCAATTACAAAATAAACGCCTTTGATGCAGTAGATACTATCTAAGTCGAAACCACCTGTTACATTTCCTTCTAAGCTCTCGATTATCAGATTCTTAGCATCATCATCTGCTTTTTTTATTGGTTTTGATTTTTTATCCATATTTGCAAGAATTAAGGTCTTCGACTTAATTTGATGTGTTTATATAATTATGTAGATTTCGACAATTCAGTAAGACACAAAAAATGTATATTTATTTTTTAATAAGTCATTGATTATAATATTTTCGTATAAGTTCGTGAGCAACATCAAAAAAGCCAAAAATCTTATGTGAAATAGTGATTTAGTTTTTTATCCAATTCCGAAATTTGATAATCTTCATCATCTATCTCAGAAAGAGGAAGGTAGAGCATGTTTTTATCTAAACTTGCTATAAATATATTTTTTTTATCGTCAAAAGGTAAATTAGAATGGATCGATGCTATTAATTCTTTAATATTTATGCGATAATCAAAAAATAATTTATTATTTTTAACTAATTGTTCTAAAGAGTTGATTGTTTGATATTCTTTTATTTTACTAATAATCTGTTCATTTAGCGTTTTTAATTCACAATAAATAAAGCTACCACCGCTTTTCCATTGATTGTTTTTAGAAACGCCTCCTTGTTCTCCATCAATTACTTTTTGTAATCGTTTAGTCGTAACAGTCTCAATATAATCCATTTGCTCAACCCCGATATAGCGACGATTCATTTTGTGTGCAACAGCGGCTGTTGTCCCACTTCCTAAGTGATAATCTAAAACTATATCATTCTCATTAGTAGATAGTTGTATTATTCTTTCCAGTAATTCTTCTGGTTTTGGATTGTCAAAAACTTTTTGACCAAAAATAGTTTTGAGATGTTGTGTTCCATTTGTTGTTGTAGTTAAATCTTTCCATAAAGTGGTCGTTACTTTTCCTCTTTCTTTTGCTTCCGACCAAAAACGTTTTCGTTGAGGACTTGCTTCTCCTTTTGTGCCAAATACTATTCTATTTTCTGCTAATAATTTATCAAAAACTTTCTTTTCGTTTTTCCAGCTATTCCCTTTATTTGGATGATAAACTTTTTTTGTATTTGGGTTTATTATTTCATATAACTGGTTTGGTCGTTCGCCTCCAACTTGAAATGGATCGGCTACCCATTTGCCACGAGGATCGTTATCTGGATTAGAAAAAATCGTTTCATCTGCTGTTAAACGGAATTGGTTTCTTTGTTTCTTTAAGACATCTATATCTTTGGTATAGAGTAGATTATGTGTATGTGCATCAGAAATGATCGCAGTATTTGTTACTGATTTTGTGGAATTCCAAATGACATCAGCAACAAAATTATTTCGACCAAAAAGTTCATCACACAATACTTTTAAGTAATGAGCTTCTACATCGCTAATGCTTATCCAAAATAAACCATCTTCTCGAAGCAATGTCCATGCTGCTTCAAGACGATTTTTCATGAAAGTAAGCCATGTTGAATGTAAAAAATTGTCATTATAAATAAAACTATCAGAGCCTGTATTATAAGGAGGATCAATA
>JAOZTL010000115.1 GCA_029942205.1 Bacteroidales bacterium
ACATATACTAACAAAGAAAAAAACTTTCGTTCGCAAATAGAAGTTTATAAATATCTGCTTTATATTTTCAGTTTTTCATTGATAGTTCCTACTTTTGACTTTTTATTGAAACGATTAAATATTACCATTTCAATATTTCAATATATAACACATTTTTACATTATGAATTTAGCCCTACTAATAGGGTTTTATAATTTTTTGAAAGGAGTAAAAACAAATGTCTGGCAACCAACAAAACGAAATTAAAAATAGAAAGCTCAATACGATCGAAGAAGCAATTAACGATATTCGAGCAGGAAAAATAATTATTGTCGTAGACGATGAAAATCGAGAAAACGAAGGAGATTTTATCACTTCTGCGGAGCTGATAACGCCCGAGAAAGTTAATTTTATGGCAACGCATGGTCGTGGGCTTATTTGCGCATCGATTCCCGAAGAGCGATGCGCCGAGTTAGACTTGGACTTAATGGTGGGGCAAAACACGTCGTTGCACGAAACGCCATTTACTGTTTCGGTGGATTTGAATTGCGACACCTGTTCGACAGGAATATCGGCAAGTGATCGTTCACAAACGATAAAATCTCTTGTGAATGAAAATACGAAAGCGAGCGATTTGGGTCGTCCAGGGCATATTTTCCCGCTAAAAGCCAAGAATAGAGGCGTATTACGCCGTACAGGACATACCGAAGCTACGGTGGATTTGACGCGTTTGGCAGGCTTAAAGCCAGGTGGCGCATTGGTCGAAATCATGAACGAAGACGGAACAATGGCTCGTTTGCCTGATTTGATGCTAATTGCCGAGCGTTTTGATCTAAAAATCGTATCGATTGAGGATTTAATTGCTTATCGAGTTGAAAAAGAAAGTTTGATAGAAAAAGGCGTTCGAGTGAAATTACCTACCGAATATGGTGATTTTGATTTAATTCCGTATCGTCAAAAAATCGATGGACTGGAGCATGTAGCGTTAATCAAAGGAGAATGGGATATTGATGAAGCCATTTTGGTACGAGTACATTCGTCGTGTGTTACGGGCGATATTTTTGGATCGAAACGCTGCGATTGTGGGCAGCAATTGCATGCAGCAATGGAAATTATCGACAAAAAAGGAAAAGGCGTAATTTTATATATGAACCAAGAAGGGCGAGGAATCGGTTTATTTAGTAAGATTAAGGCGTACAAATTACAAGAAGAAGGAAAAGACACCGTAGAAGCCAATTTGGAATTGGGCTATGAAGATGATGAACGTGATTATGGTATTGGAGCACAGATACTTAGAGATTTGGGTGTAAGCAAAATGCGTTTGATGACCAATAATCCTGTTAAGCGAATAGGACTAGAAGGTTATGGCTTGGAAGTGATTGAGAATATTCCTATCGAAATAGAACCAAATGAGTTTAACATGTTCTATATGAAAACAAAACGAGACAAAATGGGGCATGATTTGGCAATGTTTAAATACGCAGGAAAGAAAAAAGAAGAGAAAAAATAAGGTCTTCGATCTTTTTGATGTTGCTCACGCACTAGTAAAACATTTGTTATAGTTAATGATTTATTTATTAAGCAAATCTTACTATAAGTACGTGAGCAACATGAAAAGGTCAAGAGTCTTGAGTGTATAAATTAGGCACAAAAGACTGTTCGTCCATTGGCGAGCGAATGTAAGCTTTAGAGCTATCAGGTTCAGGCAGTTTTATTTCGGGATAATCAACATTTTTGTACGGGATTTTATTTAGTAAGTGGTTGATACAGTTCAGTCTAGCACGTTTTTTATCGTCGGCTTCCACCACAAACCATGGCGAGTGTTTGGTGTCGGTGTATGCAAACATTTCGTCCTTTGCTTTGGAATAATCGATCCATCGTCGGCGAGCTTCGAGGTCCATTGGACTAAACTTCCAGCGCTTTGCAGGATCTTTCAATCTATCTCTGAAACGTTTTTCTTGTTCATCGTCGGAAACTGAAAACCAGTACTTTATCAGTATCGTTCCCGAGCGAAGTAGCATGCGCTCAAAATAAGGAGCAGAACGTAAAAATTCCCAATATTCGTCGTCGGTACAAAATCCCATAACACGCTCTACTCCAGCTCTATTGTACCAACTTCGATCGAATAAAACTATTTCGCCAGCAGCGGGTAAATGTGCGACGTAACGCTGAAAATACCATTGTGTTTGTTCTCTATCTGTCGGCTTGCTAAGTGCTACCACTCTACAAACCCGAGGATTTAGCTGTTGCATAATACGTTTGATCGTTCCGCCCTTGCCAGCTGCATCACGTCCTTCAAATACAACGACTACTTTTAGTCTTTCTTGTTTTACCCATTCTTGCATTTTTACTAGTTCGTCTTGCAAACGTTCTAGTTCTTTTTCATAAAATTTTTTCGTGAATTTTTTATTTTCTTGCTCATCCATAATTATTACTTTTACATGAAGATATTCGATCTATTTTTAGCTTTATTCATAAAATTTAGTTATGCACTCAATATACAAAAAAAAATATTCAAATAAAAGGAAATTGCGTTATTTATTTTTTATATTATTGATAATAAATGACTTAACTGTTATTTTTTCACAAACTGATAATAATGAGTTTGTTTTTGTCCAGGGAGGTACATTTCGCATGGGAAGTCTTGTTGACAAAGATGAACAGCCAATTCATCGAGTAAAATTGACAGATTTTTGGATCAATAAATACGAAATTACCAATCAGCAATATTGTGATTTTTTGAATAGTCAGAAATTACATGCAACTAGTCGTCAATTTTGGATTTTGTTGGATGGGAAATGGCGAGATCAAAAATGCCGAATTTATCGAAAATATAGCATTTTTCTAGTAGAAAAATCTTACGAAAATCATCCCGTTATTTTTGTGAATTGGAATGGAGCTAATGCTTATTGTCATTGGGCTGATGGGCGTTTGCCTACCGAGGCCGAATGGGAATATGCCGCTCGTGGAGGAAGAAAATCACATGAATCGTTTTCAGCAGATAGTCTTGAAGCTTATGCTTGGTTGCGCTCAAATGCTGGCTCTAAGGTGCAGGCGGTTGGTTTGTTAAAGCCTAATAAATTAGGTATTTACGATTTGTTAGGAAATGCACGAGAATGGTGTGCCGACTGGTATTCGGTTGATTATTACCAGAAAAGCCCTCGGAAATCGCCTAAAGGAGCCGAAAAGGGAGATTTTAGAACAACTAGAGGCGGTTCTGCAAATAGTTATAAAAAATCAGTAAGAGTGGAAAATAGAAATGGAATTCGTCCAGAAAGTACGCATTCGCTTATGGGGTTTCGGATGGTTCACCATTAGATCTTCGATCTTTTGATGTTGCTGACGCAATTTTGTATATCTCTATTATTCAGCGAAATACAAGTTTTAAATATCTAGTTATTTTGGAATGATCCCTAAGGTCGAAGACTTTAACTGAAAATAAATTAATCGAATAGACTTATGATATGAAAAAAATATTATTATTAAATTTATTCTTATTTCTAAATTTAGTAGCTATTTCTCAAGAATTTAATGGCATTGTTCAAGATTCGGAAACTAAGGAAAGCATACCAGGTGTGTATGTTGCTGTTCTTGGTTTGGAGAAAGGAATAATGACGGATAATCGAGGTAGATTTCAATTGACAAATTTAGTGCAGAAACGTATCGTTCTCGAATTTTCGTACATTGGTTATGAAACTATGGTACAAACGGTTATTTTATCAAAGCAGAATAAACCATTGGTTATCAACTTAAAAGCTACGATAATCGAATCGCACGAAGTTTTGGTATTGCGAGGTGCATTTACTACGCAGCACCAAAATGCGATAAAAATAGAGCAAATTTCTCAAAAAGAACTTGATCGAAATAATGGATCTTTGATTAATGCATTGGCAGAAATTGCAGGAGCTGACATGATGGATGCTGGTGGTGGTGCGGTAATGCCAGTTATTCGTGGCTTATCGATGACGAATGTTTTGTTTGTGGATAATGGCGTGAAATTGGAAAATTTTCAGTTTTCGGATCATCATCCATTTTTGGCAAATCAGTATGGAGTTGCTGGCGTTGAGTTGGTGAAAGGTCCTGCATCTTTACTTTTTGGCTCGGATGCTGTGGGTGGCGTGATCCATTTGATTCGAGAGAAACAAGCAAGAGAGATAGGCTTTTCGGGCGATTGGTCGAACAAATATTCGAGTAATGCGCAAGGCTTAGAGAGTAATTTGGGTTTGAAATTGACAGGAAAAAATGCGTGGCTGATCGTTCGGACAGGAATTAAAAACAATAAAGATTATATCGATGGGAGTGGAGTTTGGGTGCCAAATACTCGTTCTTATGAGAAAAATGCTAAAATTAATGTCGGATTTAAACAGGATTTTGGAAATTTTAATTTATATTATGATTATGCTCGATTAAGGCTGGGAAAAAGCCTACCAGCCTCTATTCCCTTAGTTTCGTCAAACGAACGAGTGCCCGAATTATGGTATCAAAATCTTCATAATCATGTTCTTAATTCAAGAAATGTTTTATTTTTTGGAAAAATAAGATTAAATTCCGACATTAATTATCAATGGAATAATCGTCGTTTTTTTCAGGAAGCCGATTTGGCGATTCCCGAACCTACTAATATGCAGCTTAATACACTGTCTGCCAGTGTTGTTGCAAACATTCCTTTTTCGCTAAAAAGTGAATTGGTAGCAGGCACGCAAGGGGGGGGAAGCACGAATAGAAACGAGGATGTGCCAAGAAAAGTGATTCCTGACGCAAAAACGAATGAGTTTGCTTTTTTTTGGTATTATCAACATCGCATAAAAGAAACGTTGAATTTACAAGTAGGCTTGCGTTACGATTATCGTTCGCTTTTCATTCCATTGCAGAGTCGTAATGGCGCATTGATGGCTAGCACGCCCGAATCGGATATTTTGCACGAAAGGTCAATGGATTTCCAGAATGTCAGTTTTTCAGCAGGAATTACTTATGAGATTAATAATTATCTGCTTTTTCGTACAAATTTTGCATCAGCTTATCGTGCACCTAATTTGGCAGAATTGACACAAAAAGGCTATCATGTCAATCGTTATGAATTGGGAAATGACAAATTGCAGATACAAAAAAATTATGAATTGGATGCCAGTTTTCATATTCATCAAAAAGCTTTTCTATTCGATTTTGCCGTTTTTCATAACGATATTGTCGATTATATTTTTCTTTCACCTACTTCCGAATATAATTCAGAGGGAGAATTTATTTATAAATACTTACAAACCAATGCTGTAATTTATGGAGGTGAATTAACACTTAGTTGCTCTCCTATCCGAAATATGTATATTGATGGAAATTATTCTTATTTAATAACCAAACAGGCTGATGGTAGTTCTTTGCCATTTATTCCTCAAAATAAACTAAATGTAGAATTTGAATGGAGTCGAAAAAAATGTTCTATTTTCGATGAATTATTTATAAATACTCATCTGCACTATGCCTTTGAGCATAATCGACCATCGCAATTTGAGACAAAGACAGATGATTATTTTTTATTAGATTTATCAGTAGGGCTTAATTTTAAGCGAAAAAAACGTTATATTAATGTTTATATTCAGTTGGATAATGTGTTGAATACGGTTTTTTTCGATCATTTATCACTATTGAAAAAAATGGGGTATTATAATCATGGACGCAGTTTGGATGTTGGTATTAAAGTTGGGTTTTAAATATTTTTTTAATCTATTTGATTGATTGTTAGTTTGTTATTGTTTGTGCTGAAAAAAAATGAAAAAAAAAATGGCTAATATGTTTTATATCCATGTAAAAATTAGGTATATTTGTTTAGTTAATTATTTTAAAGGTGATTCATTATGAAAGGTAAAGTAAAATGGTTTGATACCACAAAAGGTTTTGGATTTATTCAAACAGATGATGGCGATGATGTTTTCGTACATTACACAAGTATTGAAAGTGATGGATTTAAGTCACTTAAACCTGATCAGGTTGTAATGTTTGAAGTAAGTAAGGGCGAAAGAGGTCCACAGGCAGTTCATGTTAGGATACTTGCTTAATTTGTAGTTAACGCTAGATCTTTTTTGTAGAATTTTTTAATATTTTCGCAAAATACATTGCATTAATTAAGGCACTCTATTCTATTTAGAGTGCTTTTTTTTGTCCATTATTTGAACTTTTTTTGTAAGATTTAAGTTTTTATTCTTTGATTTTTTACGGATTAACGCAAAAGTCATTACTAAGCTTGTTATAATTATTGTAAATAATAATATGCCTGTATTAAATTTATTTGTCTGAAATTTTTCAGGAATGCTATAAAATAGTAAAATCGTGATTAATCCGCGTGGAGCAATAAATATTTGCGGGCAAATATCTTTTTTGAGAATTAATTTCATCAAAACGAAGCGAGAGCCAAATAAGAAAAGGACAATAATTAGACTTATTCCGATAACTTCTAAATTCCATAAAGAACTGAGTGTAATTGTTATACCAAAAATTACGAAAAAGAATGTTCTTATTATAAATGAGCTTTCGATGGTTATTAATTTAAAATTTTTGTATACTTTAGCAAAGCTTTTTTCATGCAGAAAATGCTTGAGTTTTCCTCGAAAAAAAATAGTCGGATTTCGTAAAAAAAGACCAAATACCAGAATGATGAGCAAAGAGGATAAATGAAACTCCTTACTTATGGAATAAAGTAATATTAGAACGGCAATAAGGAGAAAAAGCGTTGTTTCTCCATGCAATTTCTGAAAAATGATAATTAATAAATAACTGACAATAATTGAAATAACAATTGTTAGAAGTATACTAATCGATATATTTGAAACAATTTCTATACTACTCTCTGTTTCAAAGCTCCCTATTAAAAAATAAAACAACATGATTCCTAAAATATCAGAAAAAGTACTTTCATAAATTAAAAACTCTTTTTTATCGTGTTCTAAATTTTCAATACTTGGAATCACAATTGCACTACTCATTATAGAAAGAGGCAATGCGTAAAGTAGTGCTATCGAAAAGCTTAAGTCGATAAAAAATTGGAATAAAAAAGCAATAGAGATACTTGCAAATAAAACAGAAAGTAATGCAAGTAGTATAGATTTCCAAATAATTAATAATTTTTTTCTATCCAACTCTAAATCCAAAGCAGCTTCGAGAACAATAATAATAAGCCCAACGATTCCTACTATTTCTAAAATAGGAAGAAAGTTAATTTCTGTTGCATGATAAAGTTCCATGCTTTCTTTTATTATCAATCCTAAAATTATGAGCATCAATACACTAGGGATTCCTGTGTTTTTGGATAAACGATTGAAAAGATACGAAATAATTATAATAAGTGAAGCTCCAATAATAAATGTATACGAAGTGAAAAAATTCATGCTATCAAGTCTTAAATGAGATTAAAGGCTTTGACCTATTTGATGTTGCTTATATAATTCTGTCTTTTACTGAATTATAAGAATTTATAACGTTATAATAAATAGTATAAATTACTTAATTAAAAATAAAAGCCAACACGTATAACTGGATTGCTGTATGGAGTATCTGATATTTGATTTAAGTTCCATAAAATAGACATATTTGCAGCTGCCCTTTCACCCATCATTCTGCTGTATCCTATTCCTACGAGCAATCCTGTTATCCATAATCTATCTCCAGTATAATTTCCAATATTTGGATCGTATCTTTGTATACTTAATTGTTCATATTCAGCATGTCCGAATATTTTTTGGAATACGAAAATACGAGTCCATGCACTATAGCCATAAAGATGATTACTGATGTCATAGTTGAAATTTTTGAAATAAGTATAACTTACCCGAACGCCTACTTGCCAGGGTTTTAGTACTTTATAACCAACTAATGGCGATACTTCTATTTGAGTTATTGTTCCTAATTGTAATCCAAAATTACCACCAAGTACAACTTTCGGATGCAAAATGCGTTGCATTTCTTCGGTTTGTGATACTGCATGAAAGTTTAGTTGTAGTAAAATTAAAATAAAAAAATATTTGGTTCTAAGCATTTGATTATGTGTTTTATATCTTGATTTTAAGCTTTTATAGTTGAGTAAGATAAATTCTTTTTTGGAAAAAAATCAAATTTCAGTCAAACTAGTACAATTCTTGCTATTTATTTTCAAAAATAACATTTTTTTCGGATAATAAATCTCAATACAAAATAAATTATGGTTTTCTTATGTAAGTATCTAAAATTAAGTAGTTTATATGCTTTTTTTTATAAAGGAATAAAAACAGTGAAAAGTGTTGTAATAGCAGTATTTATTTTATTACTTAGTAATTTCATCAGTTTATCTGCTCAAACAAGTGAGGTAGAGGAAGTAGTACCGCTTTTTGCCGATACAAGCATGATTTCAATTCAAGTTTATATCGATTTAAAGATATTAAAGAAAGATATTAGTGATAAAAATAGCTATCATAAAGCAGTACTTAAATATTTCGTTGATGAACAATTATATACTTTACCGTTAAAAATAAAAACAAGAGGTAATTTTAGGCGTAATCCTGAAATGTGTAGTTTTCCGCCGTTGAAATTTA